>JAYUOP010000085.1:0-4143 GCA_043760745.1 Hyphomicrobiales bacterium | reverse complement strand
GGTTGCCAATATCTCAGTCGAAACTTTGGCGCGGCTTTCGCATGATTGCAAAAACATTGTCGGCACAAAAGATGCGTCCGCCGATCTCACGCGCCCCTCGCGCCAACGTTTGGCTTCTGGTGTGAACTTCATTCAAATGTCTGGTGAAGATGGAACAGCGCTCGGATTTAATGCCCATGGCGGTGTCGGTTGTATTTCGGTGACCGCAAATGTTGCGCCGAAACTTTGCAGCCAATTGCAAGAAGCAACCCTTCGTGGCGATTATGCCGAAGCTCTAAAAATTCAAGATCGCCTCATGCCGTTGCACCATGCGTTGTTTATTGAAACCAGTCCTGGCCCCATTAAATACGCTGTAAGTTTGCTGGGGCTTTGCACGCCAGAAGCGCGTTTACCCATGGTTCCGATTAGCGAAGAATCAAAAGCGGCGGTACGCGCAGCCATGATTCATGCGGGGCTCTTAAACTAATGTCTTCCAAAAGCGGCGGCACAAAAGCTGCCCGGAAAGTAGCCGGCGTTAAGGTTGTGGCGGATAACCGCCGCGCTCGCTATGAATATGAAATTCTGCAAAATTATGAAGCTGGCATCATGCTGGAAGGCTCCGAAGTCAAGTCGCTTCGGGAAGGCCGCACCAATTTAGCGGAGTCATATGCAGCGCTGAAAAATGGCGAATTGTTTCTGCTGAACTCTAACATTCCAGAGTATCGCGAAGCCAATCGATTTAATCATGAGCCTAAACGCCCGCGCAAGCTTCTTCTGAATAAAAAAGAGATAGGCCGACTATCCGTTGGTATTTCGCGCGAAGGCTTGACGATTATTCCATTGAAAATTTATTTCAATGATCGTGGGTTTGCTAAGATTGATATTGCTTTGGCGAAAGGCAAAAAACTTCACGATAAGCGCGAAACCGAAAAAGACCGCGATTGGAACAGAGAGAAATCGCGCGTCCTCCGCGATCGTGGGTGATCAATGTCAAATGACTGCCATTCTATTCAAACCTCGTCATCCCTGCGAAAGCAGGGACCCAGCTTTTCTCAGTTGCGATTGAAAGTTAGCTGGATTCCTGCCTTCGCAGGAATGACGGTTGTGGGGTTGTTGCGAATTAGGTTTCGTGAAACGTAAGCCATGCACCACCTCATTGGCCAGCGCTTGCCCACCACACCATTGCAAGCAACGGATGGTGAAATCATCACGCCGTCTGCGCAAATGGGTTGGACTGTAATCTTCTGTTACCCCTATACCGGTCGCCCCGGTGTGCCCGATCCTTTGAACTGGGACAATTTACCCGGCGCTCATGGCTCAACACCACAAGCGCAAGCATATTCAGAGGCTTACGACACCTTCAAGATTCAAAATGTGAAGGTTTTTGGTGTTAGTTTACAGAGCCCGGATTGGCAATTGGAATGCGCAAATCGATTGGACTTGAAATTTCCTTTGCTGTCTGATGTAGCGATGAAATTCACCAACGCTTTACAGCTTCCGTATTTCACAATTGAAGGGACCGACTATCTCGAACGGTTGACGATGATTTCAAGGGATGGCGTCATTCAAGCGGTGCGCTGGCCCGTAACGCCCCCACAGAACGATGCAGCCGAAGTCATTGAATTGGTGCAGAACCTATGATCCTCATAGCACTCGGCAGCAATATGACCGGTCCGTGGGGATCACCACTGGAGACGCTAACTCGCGCCATCCAACAACTTAACACGTGGCCAATCCGCCTCATTCACAGTTCTACAATTATTTCTACAATGCCCTTTGGCAAAATAAACCAACCTGATTTCACTAATGCCGTGGTCGAGGTCGCAACCCATTTGCCGCCTGATGCGCTCATGCGAAAACTTCATGCTATTGAATATAGTGCTGGCCGCCGCCGCGCCATGCGTTGGGGACCACGCACTCTTGATCTCGATTTGATTGATTATCATGGCTTGATAAGAACGCAAAAAGGTAAGGTGCAAAAAGCGCTCGTGCTGCCGCATCCCGGCATTGAGGAGCGCAGTTTCGTTGTCGGACCGATTGCTGAAATTGCACCGAACTGGCGTCATCCCATCAGCCATAAATCTGCAAAAGTCATACTTCAGAAACTATATGGCTTAAATCGAGATTAAACTTACTCAATTTATAATCCACTGGGACGAATTATTCGGTGGGATGGTAATATGCGGAATTCATTCATTGCCGCTGCAGTTTTTGCAGCTCTGACATTGCCAGCACAGGCTGGCCAACTAAAATTCGCGCCAGAAACCTTTCAAATGTATGGCGGCATCAATGGCACGCAATCCGCCAATCTTGCCACACGGCCAAAACCAGGCACGTCCAAACACACCCAGCGCCAGACCGTTGATTTTTTTGAACCAATGTCGCAGGGATCAATTTTGATCCGCACTTCTGAGCGCAAATTGTATTTTGTGTTGCCTGGCAATAAAGCCATCATGTATCCGATAGGCGTGGGCAAAGAAGGTTTTACCTGGAGCGGTACCAACAAAATCTCTCGCAAGGCAACCTGGCCTGATTGGCGGCCACCAACTGAAATGATTGAGCGCGAAGCCGCGAAGGGCAGGGTGATCCCAGCATTTATGCCTGGTGGTCCGGAGAATCCATTAGGTGCGCGCGCGATGTATCTGGGCAATACAGTTTATCGTATTCATGGCACTACGCAGCCTTGGAGCATTGGTGGTGCTGTTTCTTCTGGATGCATCCGCATGATGAACGATGAAGTCATTGATCTCTACAATCGTGCCAAAGTTGGTGCCACAGTTGTCGTCGAATAAAATATATTTACCAAATATGCTGTTCCGACGTTAAGCATAAACCAACTCTTAACCTAAACAGCGCATTTTCATGACAGTAAGTTTGTTCTGGAGTTTGCGTAATGCGTGTTTCCCCTTTTGGGTTTATGAAGGCCAACTATTTGTTAACCGTTGCTGCTGCCGTAATGCTTTCGGCTTGCTCAGGTTCCGTTGAGCGTTTCGCGGCAAATCCCTCGGACTCTGATCCGGTTTATACCGCATCAATTCCAAAATACAAAAAACCAGCTGTGGCGTATCGTGCGCCCACCTACAAAGCGCCTGCTTATGTAGCTGAAGTGGACGAAGAAATTACGTCGCGTCCGTTAGCGTCAGCCGCGCTTAAAAAACCTACCTACAATTATGAAACCGCTTACAAAAAGCCAGCTTTCAAGCAACCCGCTTATGAAGCGCCAGCTGAACCTGTGGTAGCTTACAAAAAGCCAAAGTACAACGCACCGGTTTATGATGCGCCACAAGAGCAGGCTTACAATGATGAGCCAGAAGTTGCCGCTCCGAAGTACAAGAAGCCAACTTATATTCAACCTGCTGCTTCAAATCCAAAGCCTGCTACTGGTGCAACTGTACGTGTTGCCGAAGGCATGACAATGTATTCGATTGCAAAAGCTAATGGCGTAACGGTTGATCAATTGGCAGAAGCCAATGGAATTGGCGCGCCTTACAGCGTATCGACTGGCCGCGTTCTGAAAATTCCAGGCCGCACCACTGCGCAAATGCCCACTTCAAATTACAAACCCAAGGCGCAAGTCGCTGTAGCTGACGAAGAAATCGTAGATGCGGCACCCGCACCGAAGAAAGCTAAGGCTGCTGGCAATCATACTGTTGCATCGGGTGAAACCTTGTACTCACTCGGCCGCAAATATGGCGTGTCACCATTTGCTATTGCCAGTTTGAATGGCATGTCAAATGATACTGCCCTTGGTGTTGGTCAATCAGTTCGCATTCCAGCGGGTGGCCAAACTCCGGTCGTTGCTGCCAAAGCGCCATCGAAGAAAATCGCCGCACCAGTTGAAGAAGAAGCTGTTGCTGATAATACTGATAGCGAAGCTGCGATTGGTGAAGAGCAAGAGGTTGCTGTTGCTCCGTCGAAAAAAATTCCGACTGTAAAAGCGCAACCCGTTCAACAAGTTCAAGCCTCTGCTGGTCCCGGCGCTATGCGTTGGCCCGTCAAAGGCAAAGTGATTTCTGAATTTGGTACGAAGCCAAATGGTTTGAAAAATGAAGGCATCAACGTTGCTGTTCCAGAAGGCACAGGCATCCGCGCGGCCGAATCTGGTGTTGTGGCTTATGCCGGCAATCAACTCAAAGGCTATGGTAACTTAGTGCTGATCCGCCA
>JAYUOP010000084.1:0-10647 GCA_043760745.1 Hyphomicrobiales bacterium | reverse complement strand
GAAAAAATGCCCAGCGCCCCACGTGTTATCAATCATGGCAATGGCGCCGCCCGCATGGGCCGCTTCCGCAATCGCTGGAACATCTTGCACTTCCATGGTTTGCGAGCCCGGGCTCTCGCAATAAACCACCCGCGTATTTGGCCGTATCAGAGCTGAAATTCCACGGCCAATAAGTGGGTCATAATAAGTGGTTTCAATGCCGAGGCCTTTGAGCAATTTATCGCAAAGTTCGCGGGCTGGCCAATAGACTGTATCGACCATCAAGAGATGATCGCCTGATTTTAAGAATGCCAACAACGCACAAGTGATCGCGGCCAAACCTGATGGCGTTACATGCGCATCATGCCCGCCTTCTAAAGCAGCAATTGCGGTTTCAACCGCCCGCGAGGTTGGCGTACCTTTGCGACCATAAGTGTAAGTCTGGTTGCGGGTGTTTAACGTCTCCACATCGGGAAATAAAACAGTGGACGCATGATAAACTGCGGGGTTCACCATGCCATGTTCATTATATTCCCGCGCCGCCGTAACGAGACGGGTAGCGGGTTGAAGGGATTCAGGATTTTGCGGAATTTTGGACATGGAGGCTTTCTGCGTTTTGAGTCATAGACACTATAACCCCCCGCGCCAGCATTGACCACTCGCTTAAGCATGGGGTCGTGGGGCAGTTTGAAATTGAGAAGTGCATAGGTGATACAAGCCCAGCTTTGTCAGTATTCGGACTAATACAGGACAAAAGTTCCAAACGCCCGATCTGCCGCTTTGGGCCAGAAGCGGAAACTGGGCAACAGTGAGAATCTCATTTCAAAATCACATTCGACCAACAGCTATCGACTGGATCGCAATCGTGCGATAGCTTGCATTAGAGTCTCTGAAATCTTTTCTGCTAGACAACTTCGAACGGAGTAAAAGCATGTTGGAAGAATGGGCTGGCGGCTGCCAATGCGGTGCCGTTCGTTACGCGCTATCCGAGCGACCGCAGAACCCTTGCATCTGCCATTGCCGAATGTGCCAAAAACAATTCGGAAATTTTTTCGGCGCGTTTGCTGATGTAGATACTGCTGACTTTAGCCTGACCCGAGGTGAAATCACTTACTTCAAGAGTTCCGACGACGCACTGCGCGGGTTCTGCCGCGACTGCGGAACGCCTATTGCCTACAAGTTTATCTCCCAACCGCGAATTGCGGTTTCGATTGGATCACTTGATCGGCACTCTGAGATAAAACCAGAATTTCAATACGGGCTTGAATCACGTGAACCGTGGTTGATTGAGGCGCTGTCTCTTCCCGGTTCGATGAGCGGCGAAGGTGACAATGGAGTCGGCGACACGCCCGAACGATTTGAAAAAATCCGCTTGAGCTGCAAACAACACCCAGATCATGACACATCAGAATGGCCACCAAAGTCGGCTTGACATAATCGGCCCTCATACAAGTTGATGGTTCAAACTTGTCGGTTTGGCCATGTCCCTACGAGGTCAGCTTGCCGCTTGGAAGCAGGCAAACTTTGAATTTGCCCAATCAAAAACTTCGGGCCACGTGCGGGCAGTGTTCTCATTCGGGAACACCCGCGGCCCTCAGAGTTTCGCGCAAGTGGCTCTCGTCTTCGGGTTTTGAATAAGGAATGAGCGCATGTATGATTTCTATGTTTAGGTCAGGTCGAACTTGAAATGCTCGGTCCAGGGCTTGTTTCGCAACCTCTGACTTTCCCAATTTTTGCAGAGAAGCTGCGGCTATGGCTGACACGAGGAAGCTTGGTTTCGCCGTGCGCGCGAAACAGCTTGCCGCCAATTCATATCTGCGTGCCGTAAAGTGAGCGAGGGCGAATAGTTCTTGCACCCATGAGGGATCGAAGAAGGGGTCTGTTCGACTCGCCTGCGTGAACCATGAGATCGCCTCATCTGGATTCCCCAGCTGCGTGAATAAGCTTCCTCGGTTCACCATCGCAAAAGGATTGTTCGGATTGAGTTGTAACGCGCGTGAAATATGTTCCGCTGCCAACTCACTTTCCCTGCAAGCAATCAAAACCCAGCCAAAGATGGAGTGGCAAGCACTGTCATTGGGGTCGATCTCGACGGCCTTGCGAGCATCCGATACCACGGTTTCCAGTATTTCATCGGTGAGGCATGAGTGATACGCGGCTTCGCGCAGTCCAACGGCCGCGAGCAGTGCATAAGCAGTTGCGTATTCTGGGTCCAAACGAATGGCCGACTCGAGCAACCGCCTCGCCTCGGCTTTCGCTTCGGGAGACTCCCAATTCAAAGCATTTGCCTTTAACAGCAGTTCATAAGCTGCGAGCGACGCAGGTGGCTTCAACCGGGCATGATACACACTTGCGTCGGCAACCCGCCCCACAAGGGTGCCTGCTATTGTTTGCACCAACTCGTCTTGAATTTTGAATAGATCAGTTTCGTGTGCATTGAATGTTTCAGCCCAAATCAGCTTTGTTGTTTTAGCTTCGCTTAATTGCGCAGAAATCCGCAGACTTGATCCTATACGCCTTACGCTCCCAGCAACAATAAATTGTGCACCGAGTGCCCGACCCACGTCGAATACATCCACAACACCACGAGATCGGAAAGTTGAATTGCTAGAGATAACTGCCAGCGATTTGAAACGCACAAGAGCAGTAATGATATCTTCAACAATGCCATCGGCGAAATATTCTTGGTCAGGATCACCGCTCAAGTTGCTGAATGGGAGCACTGCAATAGATGGCTTGTCGGGCAGCGCAAGTTCAGTTTGTACGGTTTCAACTTCATTGCTGGGTTGTCGCTGTTCCCAATTCTTGTCAGTTTTTGATGACGAAACTATTGGCCCCAAATTGGTCGGTGGATGCACAAATTGGTATCCGAAGCGCTGGACTGTCGCGATCCACTCTTCACCAGTTCGCGATCTTCCCAAGCATTTGCGCAAGGCTGCAATCTGGACAGACAGATTACTTTCTTCGACATTTGCGTTGTTCCAAGCGGTATCAATGAGGTCCGACTTTGATACGGCCCTTCCTTCGGCAACCAACAAGACCTCCAATAAAATTAAACATTTATGTCCAATTTTTACCGGCGAACCCTGCTTTAGCAATGCTTTTCGTTGAACGTCAAAAGTGAATTGCCCGAATGAAAAATGCTGTTCTATCATGTCACAGATATACACAAATTTGGAAGAATTCGGAAGTTTTCGGAGGCTTTTTGAGACCCCGAAAAAGTTCTGAGACATTTTCTCCTTACGTTCGATGAGAACGCAAACGACCAAAAGGAGACCTTGAATAAGTGGCCAGCATCAGCAGACATCGAACAGACCACCCATTCCGCTTGCCCTTCAAGTTCAATGAAAGGAATTTACCAATGAAAGGTTTTACAGAATTCAAGGGTTATAGAAGCCGTGTTATTTATGATCCGGAGAGTAAGGAATTTGTTGCCCGCGGTTTGGGGTATCCCGATTTCGAGATCAGAGACGCCAAGGTTCCAACCGAAAACCAGTTCAAACCCCCGAGCCAAACCACCAAGGAATATGAAGTTCAACTCGCTGAGTTTGAAATCGCAAGCCAGAATTCCGCGATGCCTCACAAATCGAGACCTTCTGCTCCGACACGTTTGTCAGTAATTCCGGGGTGCTACCAAGAATCTTCATAATCGGTTGCGGCAACGAATAGACCCGATTTTGACGCCATCAACCAATCTTACAACAGGAGACAATCATGAAATCCGTCCTCAAGACCGCCGCTCTCATTCCTACGCTTTTCGCAGCCATATCGTTTTCCTCTTATTCCTCCGCGAACGCCGAGAACTACATTTCGGTCTTCCTCGTTGCCCAGCATAGTAACAAGTGCGCCCAAGTTCACGGTGGCGGAATGGAGAACGGCGCGGCAATCACGCAGTGGGATTGCGTTAATCAGCCCAATGTCATCTGGGACGTCATCCTGAAGTCGACGTCGGCCGGCACCTATATTCTTAAGGCGCATAACAGCAACAAGTGCGCCCAGGTCAATGGCGCATCGCATCGTAACGGCGCCGTCATCTCACAGTGGGATTGCGTTAAATTAACCAACGTACGCTGGTCACTAGAAGACGCTGGCGGTGGTGCCTTCTATATCAAGAACCAAGAATCGGAGAAATGCATGCAGGTCAATGAGGGCTCGTTCAACAATGGCGCGGCAATCACGCAGTGGAATTGCGTCGACCAGCCAAACGTTAAGTGGGTCATGCAACCCGCAAACTGAGCAACGTTCAAACTCACAGCAGATTACGGTGCCACTCCACTTTATTGTTCACCTTTATTACGTGATTACGGCGCCGCTCCACTTTGTTTTCCACCTTGAATCAAAGGGGACGCTTCCCTTTGATTTGAGTCATCTTCATGTCCGCTCCGGGTCAATCGCATCCGTTCAGCCAAGTCCCGTCCATGTCTGGTTAGGGATCATCGGCGGAAAATTGAGCTGGTTCACGACTAAGCATGGTAATTCGTGGCAATATGTTCTATTGGGCTGGTTAAATGGTGCAATGCGGGAGAGATTCTTAGCTTTATGCGCCCAACTCCTTTTAGAAAAGTACCCCATCCAATTGGCATTTCCTCAAACTCCCGCCCCATTCGCCCGCGCTTTAACTGAGCGAAAATATGAAGAACCAACCCCAGTTCAGCTTGCTGTGCTTGAAGAAAAAGCCGAGGGCCGCGATCTCGTGGTCTCGGCGCAAACCGGCTCTGGAAAAACTGTGGCCTATGGTTTGGCCATTGCAAAAACGCTGTTAGGCGATGCCGATCGGTTTAATATTGACGCTGTTCCGATTGCATTAATTGTAGCGCCAACCCGCGAACTTGCCTTGCAAGTTGAGCGCGAATTGGAATGGCTTTATCAATACACTGGCGCGCGTATTCTTTCTTGTGTTGGCGGCATGGACCCCAAACGCGAGCGTCGTCAGCTGCATGATGGTGCACATATTATCGTTGGAACGCCGGGCCGTTTGCGTGACCATTTAGAGCGCGGTGTGCTCGATATCAAAGCGTTGAAAGCTGTCGTGCTTGATGAAGCCGATGAAATGCTCGATCTTGGTTTCCGCGAAGACTTGGAATTTATTCTGGAAGCAACGCCTGCAGAACGCCGCACACTATTGTTCTCGGCCACGATGCCAAAGATCATCGCAAATTTAGCGAAACGCTATCAACGCAATTCTCTTCGCATTGAAACCGCAGGCGGCGAACGCGCCCACGCCGATATTGAATATCGCGCCATGCGGGTTGCCCCCAATGAAATCGAGCATGCTGTGGTCAACGTTTTGCGGTTTGTTGAAAGTCCGAGCACGATTGTTTTCTGTAATACGCGCGATCATGTCCGCCATTTGCATGCAACGCTTTCTGAGCGTGGCTTTGCCGCAGTGAACTTGTCGGGAGAGTTAAGCCAAGGCGAGCGCAACCATGCGCTACAAGCTTTGCGCGATGGCAGGGCCCGCGTTTGTGTGGCAACCGATGTTGCCGCCCGAGGAATTGATCTTCCTAACCTTGGCCTCGTTATTCATGCTGATTTGCCGAATGATGCGGAAACTTTGCAGCATCGTTCTGGCCGCACCGGGCGTGCTGGTCGCAAGGGCGTAAGCGTTGTGCTTGTGCCATTGTCGCGCCGCCGCAAAGCCGAACGCATGTTGCAAGAGGCAGGCGTTGATCCAAAGTGGAGCGGTGTTCCCCAAGCAGAAGATATTCGCCGTCTTGATCAGCAACGCATGATGCAGGATCCAATTCTGACGGCTGCAACGTCAGAAGAAGATTTGGAAATGGCGAAACTGGTTTTGGCCTCGCGCTCGCCAGAAGAAATTGCCGCCGCACTGGTGCGGATTTATCGTTCTAAATTGCCAGCTGCCGAAGAGGTGTTCGATCCCGGTCCATCGTCGCGCGATTATGACAGTCCGAAACCAAGCCGCAAATTTGATCGTGATGCAGGACCGAGCGAATACACCTGGTTCCGGATGGATATTGGCCGCAAAAACAACGCTGATCCAAAATGGCTACTGCCCATGATTTGTCGTCGTGGCAAAGTAACCAAGCCTGATATTGGCTCAATCAAGATTACCGAAAACGAAACCCGTTTTGAGATCACGAATGCTGCGGCTTCTCGCTTCGCCCAAGCTGCGAAGTCTGAAGATGAAGATGATGTAAAGATTGAGCTTTTGAACGGTGCAGCTGAGCTTCCATCAGGCGGCGGCGAACGTGAACGGCGCAGCTTTAAGCCCCGTGCCGAAGGACGTGGAGAACCACGCGGTGATAAGCCTAAATTCGAAGGCCCACGCAAGCCACGTGGCGAACCCACCGAGCGCAAACCATTGGCTGAGGGCGAGCGGGTAGCTTACGAAGATCGCAAACCGTTCGTTGATCCCAATAAGCCAAAGTTTGATGGCCCCCGCAAACCACGCGGCGAAGGCTTCAAACCAAAATTTGCTGGCGCTGGCAAACCGCGCGCAGAAGGTGATGCTGCAACGTTTAAACCTAAAAAATCCGCTTGGAAAAAAGGCAAGAAATAAATGTCAGAGATGTCTCCATTGGCAAGCTTGCTGATGCGTATCTTGCGCAACGGCGCAATTGCAGCGGCGGCATTACTGGTATTTTTTATAACGATTGCGGTTTATCAAGCGCTCGGGCCAAACTGGGATGTTGCGGGTTTACGCAAAGAGGCTGGCTTCATCGGTGTCTTGGTCGCCATGCTCATGCTGGCGATTTATCTCGTGCGTTCAATTGGAAAAGAGTTGGATAAGCCGGCGAAGTGAGTTCCGAAATGAATTGAGGTATCAAGTCGGGAGTTGATCGTAATCAAGTGGTTTTCGTTTACCTCGGTAAATCCGCAATACATACAACGTGTCGCTCTTGACCAAATAAGGGATCAAAAAACCATAGCGAGTTTCAATTGCTTCTCTTACATCGTCTCGTGGGGAAATCCGCCCACTTGAGGGGTGTTCCGCGATTTGTCTCAATTTGTTTTCGATGGCGGAAACTACGTTGTTTAATCCGCTAGGACTTACCGGTAAGAGGTAAGCGCGAAGTTCTTCGAGGTCTGATTTCGCTTCAGAAGTGAGAACAATTTTCATCACGACTATTTTGCGGGAGATATGTCAGGTGAAGGGGAAGGGAGTTCATTTTCACTTCCCCATGATCTCATCCAGTTAAAAATCTGTTCGCCGGAATGCCCAATCCCTGTTTCTGCACTGTCGACCGCGGCATCAAGCTCTTGAATGTAAAGTGCGCGATCTTTGATGTAAGCTTCTACGGCTTCATTGATGATGAAAGATCGGCTGCGTTTAGTAAGAGTGGCAAGTTGGTCAACTTTAACACGCGTGTTTTCAGGCAATCGAATTGAAAACGTCTCTGCTTTTGCCTTCATAGCCGCAGTCCTCACACATTGTGTTCACGATAAACACACTATAGTTAGACGGTCAAAAGTGTCAATACGAAACCTACACTTGATTACCAGTCTACACTCTATTAATCCGATGCTAAATTTCAAGGAACACCATATGAATTCCGAACTTCGCGTTGCTGATAAGAAAGACTGGATTAAAGGGGCCACTGGCGATTGGGAAATCGTGATTGGCTTAGAGGTCCATGCGCAGATTTTGGCGAAGGCGAAATTGTTTTCGGGATCTTCGGCGGCGTTTGGCGGCGAGCCAAATGACCATGTATCCATGGTTGATGCGGCTATGCCCGGCATGCTGCCTGTGATTAATGAATTCTGCGTTGAGCAAGCGGTGCGCACAGGGCTTGGTCTCAAAGCGCAAATCAATCCGTATTCCGTTTTTGATCGCAAAAATTATTTTTATCCTGATCTGCCACAGGGCTATCAGATTTCGCAGTTCAAGCAACCTGTTGTGGGCGAGGGTGTCGTCACGATTGATCTCGACAATGATAAATCGATTGAAATTGGCATCGAGCGCCTGCACTTGGAGCAAGACGCTGGAAAATCTATCCACGATCTTCACCCCAGCATGAGCTTTGTAGACCTCAACCGCTCTGGCTGTGCGCTGATGGAAATCGTGTCCAAACCGGATATGCGGTCGTCAGATGAAGCGAAAGCCTATGTCACCAAAATTCGTCAGATTATGCGTTATCTGGGAACGTGTGATGGCAATATGGAGCAGGGCTCTATGCGCGCCGACGTGAATGTTTCCGTACGCAAGCCCGGGGATAAATTTGGTACGCGTTGCGAAATTAAGAATGTGAACTCGATCAGGTTTATGGGGCAAGCAATCGAATATGAAGCCCGCCGTCAAATCGGTGTGCTTGAAGATGGCGGAAAAATCGATCAGGAAACCCGCCTTTATGATCCGAAAAAGGGCGAAACGCGTTCAATGCGCTCAAAAGAAGAAGCGCATGATTATCGCTATTTCCCTGATCCAGATTTGTTACCACTGGAATTAAAGCAAAGCTGGATTGATCAGATCAAAGCAACGCTGCCAGAACTTCCTGATGAAAAACGTACGCGCTTTCAAAAATCCTATGGCCTCGCAAACTATGATGCGTCCGTGCTGATTGCAGAACGCACTTCATCCGATTTCTTTGAAGAAGTGGCCACTGGGCGCGACGGTAAAATCGCTGCCAACTGGGTCATCAACGAGTTCTTTGGTCGCTTGAACAAAGAAGGCAAAACCATTGAAACGACTCCGATTTCCGCTGCTCAACTCGGTGGAATTGTGGACCTTATCAGCGCTGGAACGATTTCCGGGAAGATCGCTAAAGACGTGTTCGAAATCATCTGGACCGAAGGTGGCGACCCCGCTGCCATCGTTGAGTCACGGGGCCTGAAACAAGTGACCGACCTTGGTGCCATCCAAAAAGCTGTGGACGAAATCGTGGCTGCCAATCCTGAAAAAGTAGAGCAAGCTAAACTTAAGCCATCGATGCTTGGCTGGTTTGTCGGCCAAGTTATGAAATCCACCGGCGGCAAAGCGAACCCCCAAACTGTAAACGATATGCTCCGCGATAAAATTGGAATACCTCAGTAATTTCATATAATTACAAGGGGGTTCCGTTTTCTAAAATATTCCGCTATAGTCCGTACGCTGATTGTCAGTGTACAGCGTGTTTCGGGAGTATTGCGTATGGCTAAGTTAGCCAAAAAAGCGGTTGCAAAGGGGAAAGTGCAGCCGGTAAAAAAAGTTAAGGTCGTTGTAAAAACTACCGCTCCCGCAAAAAAATCAGCTTCGAAAGGCCCAAGTGCCGCCGAAAAGCAGCGTTTTACGCTCTATGGCACGTTCAACTCTGGTCCAACCTATACTGTTGGCCTTATGCTCAGTCTCTGCAAGCATCCCTTCAGTTATATTCACGTGAACTTGCGCGAAGGCCAGCATAAGCAAGCGGATTACTTGGTCAAAAACCGATTTGGTCAGGTGCCAGCTTTGCGCGATGGACAAACGTTCTACGTCCAGTCACCTGCGATGCTGATGCATATTTCGGAAGTTCTGGGCAAATTTGAAGGAAAATCTGGCCTTGAAAACAACCGGGTCCGCGAGTGGCTATTTTGGCAATGGGATAAATTGTCCGTGCCACTTTTCCGTCTTCGTGCCCGAGCCAAAGGTTTCCGGCAGTTTGCCGAAGAAATTCGCGGCGCTTATGATGCAGAAGTCAAAGCAGCACTTTTGTCTCTTGATCAAGAGTTAGCGAAGTCCGAATGGATTGCTGCTAAAAAGGTGACCATTGCTGATATCGGGATCTATGGTGTTGTTCGATACGCGCCTGACGCAAACATCGATTTAAATCCGTATTTGCATATATTAAGTTGGAAAAAGCGCATTGAAGAATTGCCAGGTTTTGCTACACCGGAGCATGTCCTGCCAACTGAGAGCAGGGTGATTTGATTCTGAAATAGGGCTTAAAGCGTGACTGATACTTCAAATACCAAACCAGTAACGCCGCCCAAATCAGTAAAAATCAAGCCGCGTCGAAAAGGTTATACCAGCTGCATGCTGGGGTTAACCCTAGGCCTTCTCGGGCTGATAGCAGGTCGGCTCGGAAATCTCTGGGTGGCCTTCGATGTCTTTTCGCAATTCACTTTGCAGTTTGGTTTCGCGTCTTTGGCGTTTTTCATTGCGCTGTTTAGCCCACGCGCCAAAACCTTCATGGCGCTGCTGATGTTGGTTCTTTTTGGCCTCGCTTATGGAATGTGGCCGCATTACTTAAATCGATCTGAGCAAGTTGCAACAGCTCCATTGGCGACGGAAAAAGCATTAAAGGTCCTGAGTTTTAATACCCACGAGTCGAATAAAAATATTGCTGCGGCCCTCGCCGAAATCCAGCGGATCGATGCGGACTTGGTAACGCTGTTGGAGTTTTCTCCCGACAAAACGCAAGTACTTGAAAGCCTGAAATCTCTGTATCCTTACCAATACAACTGCTTTGAAAATCCTCATTGCAATTTAGCGGTTATTTCGAAAACCCCAATCAGTGATTTTGAAGCGCAATTGATTTGGGAAGGTCCTCCTTATGTGCGCGTATCGCTAGGGGCGGACTACAATAACTTGGCAGTGTATGCGGTACATACCACGCGCTTTCCGCATTCACGCGCGCAACTCAAACAAATTACAGCCCTAGCCGCCCGCATGGAAAAAGAAACTGTAGCGATCCTCGCAATGGGCGACTTCAACGCAACACCTCATTCGCGCGTTACCAAAACAATGGT
>JAYUOP010000083.1:0-4148 GCA_043760745.1 Hyphomicrobiales bacterium | reverse complement strand
TTGATGATTCTGACAATCAAGAACAAACCTTGGTCGAAAACGAAGAATCCGCAATGCGCCATGGGCTTTTGACCCAAGCATTGACCAAGCTTAATGAGCGTGAGCGCCGCGTGTTTGAAGCCAGAAAGCTACAAGATGAACCACTGACATTGGAGCAACTCTCCATTGAGTTTGATGTTTCCCGCGAGCGTATCCGCCAAATCGAAGTCCGAGCCTTTGAAAAGATCCAAAAGGCCGTCAAAAATGCCGCTCAAAAGGCACTAGCCCCGCGCCAACCTGCATTGGCGACAATGTAATCACTTGCCGCGCTGGTTCATTCTAGCGCGGCAATTGCTTGATCAACCTCTTTCAATCGCTTGGTAAAATGATCTCTCGTCGGTACGCCGAGGGAAATTTGCATGGCTTCTGCTTTTACCAAAGCGGCCCGCCCGGCGCGCACAACTGCGAGATCTTTTTGCAAAGCTCCGAGCGATTTCAATGCCCAACCTAAATCATCTTGCAGCTTTACCCAGTCAGTCACGCCATTATCTTTTGTGATAAATTCAGAGGCGTCTTGAAATGCGGAAATAGCTAGTTTGAGACGTAGTTCTTGTTGGTCAAGTTCACTCCAATCGAGTTGCGTTCTCCCAGAATTCGCTTGCAGCACCGCCCAATTAAACGGAATTGCGGTTCGGCTCCACTCCAACTCAGCGAGCTTAAACTTCGCAATTGCTTGTGCAAACAATGTCGTATTTTTTGTCAGCTTCCCTTTGAATGTCAGCGCTTGACCAAGATTTCTTTGAAGGCGTGCCCATTCAATCGGGGCATTCTCACGTTTTTGTAATTCAAGAGCACCTTCAAAAGCCGCAATAGCTTTATCAAACCATTTCGCGTCATTTTCCAAAACCCCAAGTTCAGTGAAGCTATTGCCAATATTGTTCTGAAGGGAAGCCCAATCTATTGGCAATGTATCTTTGGGTCGTTCTAAAAGGGCGTCTTCGTAATGCTGAACTGAAATTTTATAAAGCCCAGCAGAATCTAACAAACTAGCCAAAGCTTGATTTGCATCTGCAAGATTGGTTTTCGATGTGGCCCAATCCAATGGGACAAGTTCACGGTGCCGCTCTTCCAAAGCCAGCTCCGCAAGAGTGATGGCATCCCTCATCAATTTAGTTGATCCTAACCGTTGTCCTAGTGTTGCCGTCATCCAACTCATACTGTTTTGCGTGTCTGCCCAATCCAGTGGAACGTCTTTTCGAGGTCTAGCTTCAAGCGCAAAGCCATAAGCCACCAGCGCCTCTTTCATCATTTCCAAATCACTGCGACGATAGCTAAGGTCAGAAAGCGCATTACCAAGATTATTTTGCGTTCTCGCCCAGTCAAGTGGCACAGTTTCGCGCCCACCCGCAAGGAGGGATTGCCGATAAGCATCAATTGCTTGCAGAACCATCGCATCATCCCCGCTGCGCACTCCCAAAGTCTGCAATGACGAACCTAACCCGTTCATTGTCCGGGCCCATTCAATTGGCAATCGTTCCTTGGTATTAACGCGCAAAACATTGCGGTAGAGATCTACCGACTCTTTCAAACGCGCTGAATCTTCCTCGCGACTTCCCACATGTTGTAAAATATTGGCAAGCGCCGCATTCGTCATGGCCCATTCATCTGGGTAATTCGCTTCCGTGCGAATTGCCAAACTCTCTTTGTAAATCTCAATCGCCAATTCAAGTGTTTCGGTTTCACCGGTTCGGCGACCTACTAACTCTAAAGCAACGCCCAAATTATGCGACGTTGCCGCCCAAGCATAGGGTTGCTCATCAATATTTTGCACCTCGAGCATCGCCAAAAATCGATTGCCAGCATTTCGATAATTTTCCACATCACTTGTTCGATCACCAATAGAGAGATAGATATTTCCAGTGGTATGTTGCGCCATAGCCCATTTTTCAGGCTGCTTATCCCGCGTCCAGACTTTTGTAGTTTTTTCTACCTCCACCAGTGCTTCTAACAACCTTGCATTACCAATCTCGCGCCCTCCTAAAATTGACAGCGCATTACCAAGATCATTTTGCATGTCAGCCCATTTGTCTGGAAATCTTTCAAAAGGCACAAGAGTAAGTGCTTCGCGGTAAACTTCTATCGCGCGCATCAGACCTAGGTTATCGCCTTTATAATCACCATGTAAAAGCAGCGCAGTCGCTTCTCTTGCCTTATAGGTATAGGCGAGTTCTTCATCCCATTTGGCGACTTGCACAAAAGCATTCTTCCAATCGGATGCTGCCTCTTTGTGTTGAAATGCTAACTCTCTTGTCTCGGCACTGCTGGCATAGACAGCACCGAATTCAAGCCGCTTCGCCTTTAATTCTGTTTCAACTTGCCCAACATTCGCCTCCAATGAAGCCACCCGTTGTTTGGCTTTCTCATGAAATATTGTAGCCGTTTTAAAAGCGCCTTCAGCTAGCGCATCATCAGCAAGTTTTGAATATTTCATAATTTCAGGGTCTACACTTTTCAGAAGCGACCGTTCAGCCATAAAGGTCTTGAGTTTCGCAGCACCCGCTCTCAGTTGGTTTTCTAATTGCGCGCCGTCACCTTTTGTATCCACCTCTAAAGTTTTCAACATTGCAAACAATGCGTCCAATGGAACATCATCTTTTTTAGCTAAGGCTTGTACTGTGTCTCTCAGTTCAATTGGTGTCGCCGCAATTGTCAAAAGCAATTGCCGCCGCTCGCCACGAATAAGCGCTTCATCACTTGAATCATCTTCAGGATTTTGCCCAAACGATAGGAACTGCTGCAAGCTCGTATTGGTCCATGGCAATTGCTGGCCTTTGGTATTGAGATAAACCTCTTGCGAGACCAGCGTCATCACTTGCCCAAAATCCAATCCCTTGCTTGAAAGATGTTTTAAGAGCGCAGTGGCGTAAGGGCTATTGGCGCCCGGCACGCCGTCCAGTGCTGCTTGGCCAGGTGCCGCCGCATACCCAATGACTTCACCAAGGGACGCTTCGTCCCCATCTTCAGTATTCTCCGCACCTGCCCCTCGGAAAACCGCCAAGCCACCATTGCTCACTTCCACCGCGACTTGAGCTCCAGCTTGCTTCAAAACACTACCCGGTGGGAACGGATTATTGCGACAAGCATCGAGTAACACGATCGTTATTTTTGCTTTGGCGCGCAGCGTTGCCAAAAAACCAGAGAGACTAATAAGTTGCTCATCGGCACTGTCTAATGCTGAAATATCTGCGTCCAATGGAATGATGAAATTTTCGCCACCAGCCTCAATGCCATGCCCCGAATAATAGACAAGTGCAACATCAGCATCTTCCGCATCTTCAGCGAACCCTTCCAAATCTCTCCGCAATTTCTTTGCATTGCGATCGGTGGCAACATCTGTTGAGAAACCTAAGCTATTCAGAAGTGTTTCAATTTTCCGCGCGTCGTTTGTGGTATTGTTCAGCTTGGCTAAATGTTGGTAATCCGATTGCCCGATAACCAATGCAACGCCGCGCAATGGCTTGCTCTCTTCAGCAAGCGCCGGAAAACATAAGAACAACAAAATCGCAAATCGGAAAAACCACCTAAAAACATAGCTCATCAAAAGCTCGCTTTCGTTCATACTTTCACTTCAGTCAAAACCATGTCAGCACAATGGCGAATAAATTACAAAGGTGATACTTTGTCCCAAATTGCGAACTTATGCCAAATTCTATCCAGTTCAACTTTTGGCTGTAGCATTATTCAGATTTTTACAGCCCAAAGGCGCATCGTGTCGCTAAAAGTTTACAAAAAATTTCCTATAGCAGCTTAGAACTGATGGTTTACCTACACCGGGGCAGGCATCGCAATGAATTCCGAAGTCAAAGATACCGAGCTCACATTGTTGCGCAAGCAGAATGCGCAACTTGAGCAAGACATTGCCCATGTCATTAAACATGATCAGCTCACAGGCTTGATGAACCGCGCCGCATTTATCAACGCCGTCGACGCCAGCTTGTTAAGTTTGTCGAGCGAAGATAACGCCGCATTGATCGAAATTGGCATCCGGGATTTACCGCGTATGACGGGTGTTCTTGGTCGCCATGCTGGTGATTATGCAGTTTCAGCGCTAGCCGCGCGCTTGCATTTCAGTCAGTTTGGCAACGCGCTCACCTGTCGTCTGGACTATT
>JAYUOP010000082.1:0-10661 GCA_043760745.1 Hyphomicrobiales bacterium | reverse complement strand
GCGGTCCAACGGGCTAAGCGAATGGCTTGATGCGGGATATTTTCGAGGGCGTGTTTCAGGGCGGCAAGTCTACTCGAGAGGCGGTCAGATTTTTCGATAGTTTGCGGTTTTGCTTTTGGCCAATACATTTGATCAAATAGATTAAACGGATTGCGCGTTTGGGTTTTCACCATCACGATGAGTGGGTTTTCAACTTTGATGAAGTCGAAATATTTGCGGGTGTCAAACAGTTGGAATGACTTTCGTCCCGCACCCTTGCCATTAATTACAAGCCCTTCTGGCATGGGACTAGAAGCAAAGGGTTTTACCACGAGCCCTTGGGCTGCAATCACAATCAGGCGGCGCAAGGCAGATTCGGCGGGACGCAACATGCGCTCTAAAGTGCGATCAGTGACGAGGCCGAGCATTGCAATGAGTTCGCCCACTATCCGGGTGAGGGCTAATCGGTTGATTTCAATAGCGCGGGCCCAGTCCATAATTTCTCCTTGTTTTCCGCATTAGAACAAATACGGAACATTGTCAAGGGGCGTAACGGCCCCCTTCAAGGCGCAACGTTTAACATGAAGACGCGGCTGGTCATGGTGAGGCTGGCGGATTCGGTCCCAGCGGAGCGAGTGGCGGAGCCGGAGATGTCTTTCAACAAATCATTCATAGGGCTTTTTGCAGCGTCTCCTCGGGTGGCAAAAACATCGATCGAGTTTTGGACGAGATCACAAAAGGCAGGGGGCTGATTACTTTTATCTTTTGGCACAGCGAGAAGAACGAAACTTTCAGCGCCGGTGGCAAAGGGGCGATTGTTTGCTTCGTCCCAAATATCAGTTGAGAAGCGAAAGGTCAGTGGTTTTTCTGGATCGGAAGCAAGGGTGCGAACACAACCACTTTTGACGACATTACCGGGGCGGGGAACAATTGCGCCAAGTGCTTCAACGTAAAAACCAGACACGTAGTAATCTTGATCGGATTCATTCGTAACCGTCACTTCAAATGTATCGCAATTGCCAACCGGCACGGGCACGAGTGGCTCAAGCGGCGATTGCATCGCGGCGGCGGATTGGGTTTTAGCGCATGCGTTTTGCGATTTGGCCGCGGGGTCTTTCGACATCGTGGCGGTGATTGTGATGCCATCCTCATCCGCTTCAGCGCTGCTACTGACCGCTGTTGCAAGGCGCACGAGCTTGGCGGCGCGGGCGAGTATCCACACGTTGTTGCGCAAAGCTGGGGCTGAGGTTTCTGGATTATCGCTTAGTGCCAGACTTGGGGTTTCGTCGAATGCACCTTGTTCGGTTATCCATTTTTTGTCGCGGCGCGTGAGCCAGATGCGGTTGTCTTTCACGCGCAAGACCATGTCCGTATTGGCAGTGCCTTCTTCTTTAATATCTAGACCTAGTTTGGTCGAAGAGTCGGCAAATGCTTTTTCAATTAAGATTTGGATCTGCTTGCGTTGATTTTCATCGGCATAATCTTCCGGGGGTGGTGGCGCTAATGTAAAAGAATAGTTGATGGCGGGGCTGGTCATTACTACGGCGACGCGGCCCGGCGGCATTGGCGTTACGTCCTTGTTCCAGGTGATTTCTGTCACTTCGCTGGTGACAGCGGTATCAGCGGAAATCATTGCGGTTGCTATTGGTTCTTTTGGCTGCGCTGGATCATAAATTGCAATGGCCGCACCTGTGCCAAAACCTTTTAACGCGCCGGCGGGAATATTTATACTGCCTTCAGCACTCAAAATCGCTGACACGGATTCTGGAATGCGTTCGCCGGTTGAGCCGGGCAGGGGGTGATCCATTGCACCATCAAAAACGGGGAGTTTGGTTTGCGCGACGCTGGCATCGCCCGTCATATTGACAATGATTTCTTGCGCCAACTCGCGGAAAGTGGTGGCAGAGTTGCGGGCGAGGGCGCGCAGGAGATGGTTGGTGAACACGCCCATGTAGCGCTCTTTGCCGCTGCCAACCATCAGCGGATCAAAGCCGGCAAAATCGCGTTCAACGGCTTCGGTGGTTGATTCGACGGCAAAGAAGCCAACGAGATCGCTGCTATCGGATTTGACACTGATTGGAGAGTTGCGATTGGCGCTCCGGGTTGCGGAGGCACTTGGGACAAAGGACTTGGGATCAATGCCAAAAGCTTCGGGGCTAATGGTACGGGCAACATCGCCACCGCGTGTTACGGTGCCAGAATTACAGCTATCGAAAACCGCCCAGACGAATGCGCCCTTGGCCCGGATGGCTGCGAGTTTTCGCTCAATCAAATCATCGGCAATGGCATTTTTTATGGTGTTTTCGAAGTTGTCGCGATTGCCAACATCATTTGGCAAAATCACTTGGTCTGCACCATCTACTTCGGGTTCTGACTCGTTTTGACTTGGGTCATCGGGCTGCCTGCTGCCATGGCCGGAGTAATATACAATAACAGTGTCGCCGCTTTGGGCTGCCATGGCCATATCATCAAACGCTTGAAGCATATTGGATGCATTTGGTGGTGCGTTTATGCTTGGGTAGTCGGGCGTTTCTGGCAGGCCATCGGTCATAACAATCATATCTTCGACGGCGACATTGCGCGCTTTCAACGCGTGCCACATGAGGGTGACATCGTTTCTAGGCCCGCGCAGATCGGGGAACGCATCACCAGAATAATCTGCTACGCCGAAAAGCAAAGCGTGGGTTTTGGCAAGTGCTGGTGCTGGCATGAGAAGGGCAGAAACGGCGAGGGCAATGCGCAGAGTTTTCATGGTTCGGCTCCGGTATTAATGAGGGAACAACAACTATCATAGGCAGAAAATGGCCTTATGGGGAAGAAGGTGCGGCGGGGGTGTGGCGGGAAATAAAAAATGCGATCAGAATCGCTTCTAATCGCATTTTAAGAATTTGGCTCCCCGAGTTGGACTCGAACCAACGACATTTCGATTAACAGTCGAATGCTCTACCAACTGAGCTATCAGGGAATGGTGAGGCGCGTATAACAGAATGAATTGCAGAGGCAAAGCATTTTTGTAGGTTTTTTTGCACACTCGAATTTTTGTAAATATTCTCTATATGTGGGCATTCAGTGGAGGCCAAATGTCTAAAATTAATTTTCTTGGTCGGCAGATTGGGTTGCCGGGCAATCGGATTTTTCGGGTTTTGCTCGGTGTTGCTTGCATAGCCGGAGGGGTCCTCGGTTTTCTACCGATTCTCGGGTTCTGGATGCTACCGCTTGGCGTTCTCATACTCTCAATTGATTTTCCACCCGTACGGCGTTGGCGACGGCGAACGACAATAAGACTTGGGGCATTGCTGCATAAGCGCTGGCCTGGCATGGCGCGGCGCTTTGGTCTTGGCCAGCCAAGACCGGGTAAGCATTAATCGTGTGTAAAGAGTTTTTGGAGGCCTCGCCCAGAATCGAACTGGGGTGCAAGGATTTGCAATCCTCTGCGTAACCACTCCGCCACGAGGCCTTCTTTTTTGGTGTATAGATGAAGGATAAGAATGAAACAACACTCAGAATTGATTTGTGCATGACAATCTTGACGAAGTGTTGTTGCGGTGGACAGATTGGCTGGGCTTAGCTAATGAGAGACTGCACATTCTTATTGGAAAACACATGACTGACACATCACTTGCGCGGTTAAACATGGTCGAATCACAAGTTCGGCCAAATGGCATTACGGATCATCGGATTCTTGATGCCATGATGACCGTGAAGCGCGAAGATTTTGTGGGCGCCGCGCAAAAATCGATTGCGTATATCGATGAGGACATTTCTCTTGGTGCGGGTCGTTATTTGATTGAACCAATGGCACTTGCCCGGATGCTGCAATTGGCGGAAATTTTACCAGATTGCACTGTGTTAATGGTGGGTGCAGCGACTGGATATGGCGCTGCGGTAGTCAGTCATTTTGCAGGCTCTGTAGTGGCTCTCGAATGCGATGCAGAATTGGTTTCTGAAGCTCAGAATAATTTGAAGAACTTGAGCAATGTCACTGTAAAATCAGGAGATTTAGCATCTGGTGTTAAGATTGATGGTGGCTTTGATGTGATCATTGTTGAAGGACGCATTGAGGCTATGCCTTCTTCATTGCTCGCACATTTAAAAGATGGCGGTCGGGCGGTTGCCGTGATGGGCGCGGATGATGTTGCCAAATGTCATAAATGGACCATGGCTAACGGACATATTGGTTCGCGGTCAAGCTTCGATCTTTCTATTCCAGCTTTGCCTGGTTTTGCATTAGTTACTCCACAGTTCGTATTTTAGCGTTGCGTATCTATATCAGTTCGATATATATCTAAGAGATATAGCACCTGCGGATCAACCGCCGGGCAAATAACAGGGTTATGAGAGAGCGTATCGTCGCTTTTTCCGGTTTTGCAAAAGCAGGTGGCGGCCTTCTGCTCTTGTGAATTTGTAGGCGTTAGGTGTGGTATGAATTTGTCTTTTTGGAAGTTTGCGCGAGCCGTTTTGCTTTCCGGCGTCGTTTTAAGCAGCATTGGTGCACCGGTTTTTGCGGAATCACTTTATGATTCTTTAGCGGCAGCTTACTCAACTAACGCAACAATCCGGGCTGATCGGGCGCGGCAACGCGGAACCGACGAGAGTGTTCCGCAAGCGCTTTCCGGCTGGCGGCCAACAATAAGTGCGAACGCATCAGCGGCGCGGGAATGGTCCGATACAGATGTGTCCCCACAATCGGTGACGGATCCTGTCAGTCTCAGTATTTCACTTTCGCAACCGCTTTTTCGTGGGTTTAAAACGGTAAATGGTGTGGCGGCGGCTGAAGCCAGTGTTTTGGCCGGGCGGCAAAACCTGCTCGCAGTTGAACAGGATGTTTTATTTCGTAGCATTCAGGCTTATGCCAATGTTGTTCAGGACCGTAAAATTGTTGCCCTTCGGCAGGCCAATGTGGTGGTTTTGCAAAAACAAGCGAAAGCAGCGCAGTCGCGGTTCACAGTTGGAGAGATTACGCGAACTGACGTAGCGCAAGCCCGCGCGCGGGTTAGCCAATCGCAAGCCGCGGTCGCTAATGCTAAAGCCAAGCTTTCAGCGAGCGTTGCAAACTATGATGCTTTGATTGGCCATAAGCCGGGGAAGTTAAAGTATCCCGCAATGGCTAAATTGCCGAAGTCGCTCGACGCAGCTTTGCACATGGCAGCTGAGGTGAACCCAAACATACTTTCTGCGGCATTGGTGCAGGAAATTGCCGCGTACAACGTGCAGATTGTAAAAGGCGATCTCTTACCGACGCTGGCACTGCAAGGCTCGGCTCGCTATACCGCAAATCCAGCTCGAAATGTAGATCGGCAAACGTCAGGGTCAGTGGAACTGGTTTTGAACGTGCCGATTTATGAAGGCGGCCGGGTCTATTCGGGTGTGCGCGAAGCCAAGCAAATTGCCAGCCAACGTAAGATTCAGGTTATTGAGGCGATGCGTTCGGTTCGCGAGGCTGTGACATCTTCTTGGGGTTATGTGACGTCTTCGCGCGAATCTATTGCTGCGGCGAAGGCCCAAGTTGCGTCAGCAGTTTTAGCGCTCGATGGCGTTAGCCAAGAATATTTGGTAGGATCGCGCACAACGCTTGACGTTCTTAATGCTGAACAAGAAGTTTTGAATGCGCGGATTTCGTTAGTGTCGGTTGAGCGTGATCAGATTGTTGCGTCGTATCAAGTCCTGGCGTCGATTGGGAAATTGACAGCACGAAATCTTGGGTTGAATGTTCAAATGTATGACCCAGAAGATAACTATGTTGAAGTGCGCGATAAGTGGATCGGCCTTAATGCAAATACAGTGGAATAACTGCGGTCGCACGTGACATTGACCAGATGTTGCCGTATCTGTTGGTCATGGAAAAAGGATTGTCTCTGTGAATAGCGAACCAAAGGTCGAAGATCTTTTGGCTACCATCCGCAAAGCGATAGACAAAGATCTTGGCGACTTGGGGAGTGGGGGCGTGGGCTCTTCTATGTCATCGCAATCATCTGGAACTTTGATGCGTGGTGCTATGCGGGAGATGCGTGTTAACATGGGGCAGGACTTTAGCTCTGACCCAGCGTCAAAAGAGATTGCCCAATTGCGCGCACGCATCAATAAAAACCGTATTGCCGAAAGCTTTTCGCAACCGACTATGCCGAAGCTAAATACGCAGCCCTTGCTTGCTGTTTCGGCTCAACCGAAAACTGGTTTCGCTGGCATATTGGGGGGCGATCTTGACCCGCGTCAGCCGCGCCGGGAACCAGCGCCGCTGCCGCCCCCGCGCAAAACTTATGCGGCACCACCTCCATCACCACCGCTGAATTTACGGCCAAGCTTTGATACTGAACCTGATTATCAACAAAAACCGCTGATGGGAAATGACCAACAACGTTGGCAATTTGAAGATGAGCAGGTGTTTGCCGAGCCAGATTATGGCCAGCAATTGCCATTTGCGCCTGATCAATATGAAGAAGCCCATTACGAACAGACGCCAGCATTAATTTCACCGGATACGGCAGCAGCTGCAAACTCAGCCTTTAATCAGTTGGCGGAATCGCTCATGACCCGTGCCATGGGTGAACGTAGTGTTGAGCAAATGACCCAAGAGCTTTTGCGCGGCATGCTAAAGCAATGGCTCGACGATAATCTGCCGGAGATGGTGGAACGTTTGGTGCGCGAAGAGATTGAACGCGTGGCCCGCCGCGGCCGCTAGAGCGCGCTGGCCTGTTTGTTGCATTGATAAACTCAAGAACATTTGAGGTGTATCATTATGGAACTTCGTAATCTGCCGCGTGCACGCCGCCTAAAAGAAGGGCGTGTTATGTTTAATGATAAGAAATCAGTGATGAGCTGTTTGGTTCGTGATTTTACTGAAGATGGTGCTAGGCTCCGCACCGGCGAGCCTTATCTCGTGCCAGAGTTTTTTGATTTTACGATGGCGGGTGGCAAAGCCAGACCGGCGCGTAAAATTTGGAACTCGACCACGGAAATGGGTATTTCATTTAAGGTGAACTAAAGCGCAGAGTATTGCCCGGTTGCATGGCGGGCGCTGGTGGTGTTTAAGGCGGTTCTGCCAACCACATAAAGAATCTTACTATGCTTGAAAAAACCTTTACGCCCGCTGAAATGGAAACCCGGCTTTACAATGCTTGGGAAGAGCGAGGCTATTTCAAGCCGGGGCAAAACCCCAAAGCAGAACCATTCACCATTGTGATCCCGCCGCCCAATGTGACGGGCTCTTTGCACATGGGCCATGCGCTCAACAACACCATTCAAGATATTTTATGCCGCTTTGAGCGGATGCGCGGACGCGATGTGCTTTGGCAACCGGGTACTGACCATGCTGGCATTGCCACGCAAATGGTGGTTGAGCGCTTGCTGATGAAGGATGGCAAACAAGAGCGCCGGGCCATGGGCCGCGAAGCTTTTCTGAAACGCGTTTGGGCTTGGAAAGAAGAATCCGGCGGCACGATTACGGGCCAACTTCGCAGGCTTGGTGCGTCTTGCGATTGGTCGCGGGATCGTTTTACAATGGGCAAGAACGGCGCTGCCGACGATCAAATGGTGCGTGCTGTTACCAAGGTTTTTGTGCAGCTACATAAGGATGGTTTGATCTATAAGGATCGCCGCTTGGTCAATTGGGATCCGAAATTACTGACGGCGATTTCTGATCTAGAGGTTGTGCCTAAGGAAGTAAAAGGCTCGCTGTGGTATATTCGCTATCCGGTTATTGATGGCGCATTGGGTGAGGAAATTACAGTGGCCACAACACGGCCAGAAACCATGCTGGGCGATACCGCCGTTGCGGTTCATCCTGAGAATGAAAAACTAATGCACCTGATTGGAAAACATATTCGCCTGCCGCTGGTTGGGCGGATTATTCCGATTATTGGCGATGATTATGCGGATCCCGAAAAGGGAACGGGTGCGGTGAAAATTACTCCTGCCCATGATTTCAATGACTTTGAAGTTGGCAAACGCCATAATTTGCCGCAGATCAATATCTTCGATCAGTTCGGGAAGTTAGCGCTGAATGGCCTTGATTTTGTTCAAGGAATTGAGTTTACAGATCGCTTGCAGGTAACCCTTGGCATGCACGGTATGGACCGCTTTGAAGCGCGGAAAGTAATCGTTGCGAAGCTTGAAGAACTTGGCATCTTAGAAAAGATTGAACCGCATACGCATCAGGTGCCACACGGCGATCGCTCCGAAGTGGTGATTGAACCATGGTTGACCGAGCAATGGTATGTGAACGCGGCAGAACTTGCCAAGCCTGCAATTGCGGCGGTTGAAAATGGCGATACATTGTTCGTTCCAAAGAATTGGGACAAGACATATTTTGAATGGATGCGGAATATTCAGCCGTGGTGCATTTCGCGGCAGCTCTGGTGGGGTCATCAAATTCCGGCTTGGTATGGACCGGAGGATAGCGTTTTTGTGGCTGAAGATGAGGCGGGCGCTTTTGCTCAAGCGCGCGCACGGTTTGGCGCGGATGTGGTTTTGCGCCGGGATGAAGATGTTCTGGATACGTGGTTCTCTTCAGCGCTTTGGCCTTTTTCAACTCTTGGCTGGCCGGATGAAACGCAAGAACTAAAGCGTTATTATAAAACGGATATTTTAGTTACTGGGTTCGATATTATCTTTTTCTGGGTAGCCCGGATGATGATGATGGGCTTGCATTTCATGAAAGAAGTGCCGTTTCACACGGTCTATATTCATGCGCTGGTGCGCGATGAAAATGGGCAGAAAATGTCCAAGTCCAAGGGCAATGTGATTGATCCCTTGGAGCTGGTTGATGAGTTTGGTGCGGATGCTTTGCGGTTTACACTTGCTGCAATGGCGGCGCAGGGCAGGGACATTAAACTCGCCAAAAACCGCGTTGAAGGTTATCGGAATTTCGGTACCAAACTTTGGAACGCCGCCCGCTTTGCCGAGATGAACGGGGTTGCCCGGGACTTTGATTATGATCCGGTGGCCGCTCGGATTACGGTAAACCGTTGGATTGCTGGGGAAGCGGCCCGCACCCGCGATACTGTTACGAAAGCAATCGAAGAGCACAAATATAACGAAGCCGCCGCCAGCCTCTACCATTTCGTGTGGAATGTTTATTGCGATTGGTATGTGGAGCTGATCAAGCCGATTTTGGGCGGAACTGATGAAGCCGCGAAGAGGGAAACGCAAGCTTCGGCGGCATGGGTGCTCGATCAGATTTTGCTGCTGTTGCATCCCTTCATGCCGTTTGTAACGGAAGAACTTTGGCAGCAAACGGCGACGCGCGAAAAGTGGTTGATGGTGTCGCCATGGCCCGCTTATCAAGGTTTGGGCGATACCAAGGCGGATGCTGAAATTGAATGGGTGATTTCGATCATCTCCGAAATTCGTTCGGTTCGCGCTGAGATGAATATTTCTGGCGGCTTGAAAATTCCCTGTGTGATTGTGGGTGCAGGTGGTGAAACCCGGCGCATTGCGTCTGCTTGGGAAAATGAAATCTTACGGCTCGCTCGATTGTCCGGCATTTCGTTTGAAGATCAAGTGCCAAAAGCCTCCGCACAAATCGTGCTTGGCGATGCCACAGTCGCCTTGCCGCTCGAAGGCGTAATCGACTTCAGCGCCGAAACCGCGCGGCTGACCAAAGAGCTTGAAAAGATCGAGAAGGAGCAAGCGTCAATCGCAGGCCGATTGGGTAACCCGGGGTTTGTTGCGAAAGCGCCAGAGGATGTGCTGATCGAGACGAGGGCACGGAAAGCTGAGCTTGATGTGCAGAAAGTCAAGACGGGGGAAGCGTTGAAGCGGCTGGGGTGATAATGAGCTTACATGATTTTGAAGTCAAAACGATCCATAGTTCGGGTTTGCAGTTTATGAGAAGAAAGGACCACAGCTTCGGAAAAAAACGCAAGGAAGCATTGGACTTTTGGAAAACTAGTTCATCCAGAATTCGTGAACCAGGTTCAGCAGATGATGACTTTTCAAACTCGATAGTTTGCAATCTGCAAAATCGGGTTGGTGAAATTTATGGCGAAACCGCGCATCTTGCTCTTTTTTGTAATCTAGGTGATTGGGAATGTCACATTACGGATATTTTGCTTGATACGTCTAATGACGAAGTACGTTTTGATGATGATAATCACGCCCGAAAATTGTTCAGATATTACTCGCGCTTGATGTTGATTGTTAGTGAACTTGTGGCTGATATCTCAAGTGTCGTTGCAACAACTAAAAGCAACAAGAAAAAATCAGATAAAGTACATCGGAACGAAATTAGCAATGGCGATGCCCTTTGCGGGTTCGTGAACAATTTTGTAAAGCATAAAAGTAAAAATAGTCATTGCCACGATCACCATCTTCCTATTGCTTTTGAGGATTCAGGAAACGTAACTAAAAGCGAAAAAGACATAACTTTTGACGCTTTGAATTCTGAAGATAAGGAAAGATTTTTCATTCCAAGGCTTCAATCAATTGTGGAGATTGCCTTGAGTTGTGAAACTGTCTTGCGCGAAAAACTTCAGTCAGCCGAAGCATTTGATTTAGTTTTTAAAGCTTACAAAGGCCGTAAGTGATTCAAGAAAAAGTGGCTGGTGGATCGGATTGTTGAATAAATTTAACTTCTCTGTCGTACCGTCATCCCGACGAAAGTCGGGAGGTGGATTCACATTTGAAGTGCAACAGCTGCTGACAGAGGACTTCTGCCGGAGTTTTATAATTGAGGCATTTTCGCG
>JAYUOP010000081.1:0-4167 GCA_043760745.1 Hyphomicrobiales bacterium | reverse complement strand
AGTGGGTATATTGCCTAAATCCTCGCCGCTCACAGTTGCGGGGGCAGTCATGGTTTTGGCCCCAATTGGGTAATCCGCACCATATTCCCTTTTATGTTCATAGCCGTTTGGTTTTGAACACCGAATAAATTGTATCTGCCAGTTTTCATCTGTAGCCGTCAACTGAATTAAAACTGAGGCTTTAACCCGTCAAAGAAAGAAGGCGATCCACGTAAGCAGCTGGCGAGTTTTTTCCTTTGCTTTTACTGGCAAGACTAAGAGCCAACTGTCGAGCGACTTCAAATCGATCACACAATCTCAAAACAGCATAAGCGAGACTTTGGCTGTCGTAATTTTCAAAAATTTCGCCGACAGCTGTTTGATTGCGTATCTCTTGCGCCGCCCAAGTTCCTTGGGTTGCTACAATCAACTTTCCACTGGTAACTGCCTCTGTAAACACCCCTGAACCCCGCATTCCAAATTGTTTTGGATCGTATGGCAGCAAAACGACATCTAGTTTTTGGCTTTCAGTTTGATAGGCTTCTGAAGTCAGTGGTCCGTCAAGCACGCGCAAACATGGTGCCGCTCTGATTTTCGCTATCGTTGCACTGATCAAACTGTTGCTTGGCTCAGGATTCACCTGAATTAAAAAAGTCAAGTCAGTTCGGGTTTCACAGCAAATTCTCATGGCCTCTGGCAACAAGTGAAACCCTTTTTCGCGTTTGGAATTTCCCATAAATCCAATGCGAATGTGCCTTTCTTTATTGGTTGTTGTCGCTTCACTTTCACCAAGTGGAATAGGTAATAATGCCACCTCAATACTGAATTGATTTTGGAACAACGAAGCAATCGCCAAATTTTCCGAAGCAAAAAATATTTTTGAGCCAATAAATGGTCGCATCAAATTGAACGCTTCGGCATAGACTTTAGGCCCAATGCGCGCAACTTCTCCCCAGGCTGTCCAGTTTGGAGGAAACATCAAAACGCAAACAATTTTGCTCTCAATCTTTTGATGGTTCTTTACGACGAAACGCGCCAAACCAAGGAGCTGGTTCTGGAAAAGCCCAGGAAACAAACAAATTCTGTTAGTTTCGAAAACATTTAACGGAAGTGCAGCCAAATCTTCAAGAAACTGATCATTGTAACGCTGGACGGTAATTGCCTCTGAGGGTGGCGCCCGAGCAGTTGTAAATTTTAGTCTTCGCAACAGGTGATAAATCCGGCCTTTGATAAGACTGCGCGCATCGTCGTACATCCCGCGTTGAAAATGGGGGATAACAGAAAGCTCCGTCATAATTGCGGGCTCAACTTTGACATTGCCATAAATTTCTATCCCAATGTCGCGCGCGAGAAGTTCAGCTCGCAAGCGCCGCACAATGGCAAAACTATGTTCAGCTTTCGTTCTCAATCCAATATCAAGAATTGTTACGAATTTCCCTTTGCTTTGCAATTTTATGCCTTCCAAACGTCATATTTTTAATTTGTTTAATACACTTATAGTTATAGCTTGCGCTAGGAATCGCTCGTGATGCGCGAATGCTTGATAGGAATAGAAATTAAAATGTCCATGCAATCGCCATATGGTCCGCAAAAAAACGAAATTCTGACCGCTTTGAAAGCAAGCCGCGTTGCAATTGTTTCGACCGTCTTCTTCAGCGCGCTCGTCAACATTCTAATGCTGACCGGTCCAATTTTCATGTTGCAGGTTTATGACCGAGTGTTGACCTCAGGCAGTGTGCCCACGTTAATCGCACTCACTGGAATTGTTGTTATTCTTTATCTTTATTATGGGTTCTTGGAATTCCTTCGGGCTCGGATATTTGTTCGAGTCGGCCGTCGACTAGAAGAAAATTTGCGCGGGCGCGCCTTCGATGCAACTTCTGCTTTTGCGCTGCGGAAGGTTGAAAACATTGGCAGCCAACCGGTGCAAGATCTTGGAACAATTCGTCAGTTCTTAGGTGGGCAGGGGCCATTCGCATTCATGGACATGCCTTGGGTTCCAATTTATTTGCTCGTTATTTTTATGATGCATTGGATCCTTGGTGTCGCCGCAACAATTGCAGCGGTGGTTATTTTCATACTTGCGTTGTTAACCGAGCGCTCAACCCGAAAACCAATTGCGGAGTCCAGCAAAGCTGCTGCAAAAGCTTCGCTTATGACGGACGAAGCCCGCCGCAACGCGGAAGCCATGTTTGCGCTCGGCATGCGCGGTGTTATGCGTGAGCGCTGGTCAATGGTACAACAGCAAGCTTTAGAGTTTCAAACCAAAGCAAGTGATTCCGGTGGTGGTTATAGTGCGGCTTCTCGCGTATTGCGCTTGCTGGTTCAGTCTGGTGTTTTGGCCTTGGGCGCTTATCTCGCAATCTTGCAAGAAGTAACGGCTGGCGTTATGATTGCGGCATCTATCATTATGTCGCGCGCTTTGGCACCAGTTGAGCAAGCCGTTGGCAGCTGGCAACAATTTTTGGCTTTCCGCAAAGCATTTGAGCGCCTTGGCAAAGTTTTGGACGCCGTTCCCGCTGAAAAAGACCGTATGGTTTTGCCGCAACCCATTGGCAAGCTGCAAGTTGAAAATCTGATTGTGCAGTTACCAGGAACTGAAAAACCAGTGCTGCAAGGTATTTCATTCACGGTTGAACCCGGCAAAGGGATCGGTGTCATAGGTCCAACTGGTGCTGGAAAATCAACACTTGCCCGCGCCTTGGTTGGTGTTATTCCGGCGTCGCGCGGTGCAATACGCATTGATGGCGCATCGCATGATCAGCGCAGTGATGATGATCGCGGCCGTTTGATCGGATATCTACCACAAGAAGTACAGTTGTTTGATGGCACAGTGGCGCAAAACATCAGCCGTTTTGACGAAAAGCCGGATCCCGCAAAAATCATAGAAGCGGCCAAACTTGCCAATATTGATGAAATGGTAAAACGTTTGCCCCAGGGTTATGACACCCAACTCGGCGAAAATGGTGCAAGACTTTCAGCAGGCCAACGCCAACGTTTAGCGCTTGCCAGAGCCGTCTACTGTGATCCCGTTTTGCTCGTCCTTGATGAGCCCAACTCAAATTTGGATGCTGACGGTGAGCAAGCGTTAGACCGCGCAATTCGCGCCTGCATGCTGCGGGGCGCGGCAGTTGTTGTTGTGGCGCATCGGCCAAGCGCCTTAGCGGCTATTCAAGATATAATGGTACTGGCTGACGGTAAAATGGCAGCAGTTGGCCCACGCGAAGAAATCATGCGAAAAGTCACGAACAAACAAACGCCTTCAATTGCGCCCATACAACCCGGCAATGCACCGATAATTGTGAGTTAGGACAAATATTCCCCATGACCACGCCAAAACTTGATACGAAAAAATCCCTCCGCCGCCTGCAATTCCTCGGATATGCATCCGTGTTTGCAATGTTTGGAATTGGCGGCGCTTGGTCGTTAATGGCGGGTCTTAATGGTGCCGTGATTGCTTCTGCAACGCTTGTTGTCGAAAGTTATTCAAAAAAAGTTCAACATCGGGATGGCGGCATCGTTGGCGATATTATGATCCGCGATGGTGACCGGGTCACCGAAGGCCAAGACCTCGTGCGCCTCGACAATACCGACACTAAAGCCGAGCTCGCCATCATAACTGGACTACTCGACGAAGCCTTAATCAAGCGGGGCAGGCTAGAAGCGCAGCGTGACGGTTTGAAAGTAATGATCCTGCCAGCGGCGATCAACGCCCGCACTTCCGATGTAGATCTGGCTAATGTTATCATCGGCCAGAAGCGTTTACTCGAATCCCGAATAGCAAGCTTGCAAGGCAAAAAGGAACAGTTAGTTCAACAGATTGATCAGCTGAACGAGCAAATCGGCGGCATAGATTCTCAATTGGATTCAAAGAAGACCCAACTCGTTCTGATAAAACAAGAAGCTGTCGGTCTTAAGAAACTTCAAAAACAAGGTCTTGTTCCGCTAAGTCGCATTCTGGCCATGGACCGTGAAACTGCGCGTCTTGATGGTGAGCTTGGTGAGCTTGTTGCAAGCAGAGCTGCTACTCTGGCCCGTGTTGGCGAAATAAAATTGCAGAGTATTCAAATAGAAGAAGATGGTCGTAGCGAAACTTTGGCCGAACTTCGCGATGTTGAAGGCAAGATTGCAGAATACAAAGAACGCGCAGTAGCGGCTGCTTCACGATTAGAGCGCACGACAATTAAA
>JAYUOP010000080.1:0-32024 GCA_043760745.1 Hyphomicrobiales bacterium | reverse complement strand
TTCACGTCGCGCTCCAACGTCAGAATTTCTGCCGCTGGAATATAAGGTGGATTTGAAATGATGAGATCAAACTGACCGATCACATCTGTGAACCAATCACTCGCTACGACATGCAATCGCTCAGCGACATCATTAACAATCGCATTCTGTTGAACAACGGTGAGTGCATCGCGTGAGAGATCAGCCGCAACACCTGTACTTTGCGGACATTCAGCAAGTAGTGTCACAATAATAGCGCCACTGCCCGCACCCAAATCGAGGATGCGCGGTGCTGATAACTGATGCAGAAATGGCAAGGCGAGTTCAATTAAAGTTTCTGTGTCGGCTCTCGGATCAAGGACTTCTGGAGTGACAATAAAATTCCGGCCATAAAATTCACGCACCATTAGGATTCGCGAAACCGGTTCACTCATTTCGCGCCGCGCAATAAATGCGTGATACTTTAGCAAAGCCGCTGCATTTACGACCGTGTCCGGATCAGTAATAATTTCTTCGTGGGTGATACCCAAGGCTGCTTGCAACAATAATCGCGCATCAAGTTGAAAAGAAGAAATGCCAGCACTTTGCAAAGACCTTCGTCCGATAGCCATTGTTTCAGCAATCGACTTAGTCATTACTTTCCGCCGCTGCCATAAGCTCAGCTTGGTGCTCAGTCACCAACGCATTGACCAGTTCCTCAAGGGCTGGACCTTCAATAATCGCATCTAACTTATAAAGCGTCAGATTAATCCGGTGATCAGTCACCCGGCCTTGCGGGAAACTATAAGTCCGAATGCGCTCAGAGCGATCACCACTGCCAACTTGTCCTTTTCGCGTTGCCGAACGCTCGCTATCAATCCGCTCGCGCTCGCGCTCATAAAGCCGTGATCGCAAAATCTTCATCGCTTTATTTTTATTTTTAAGTTGCGATTTTTCATCCTGTTGCGCAACCGCAAGTCCGGTTGGCAAATGGGTGATCCGTACCGCGCTATCTGTTGTGTTCACCGATTGCCCACCAGGACCAGAAGACCGGAACACATCAATCCGCAAATCCTTATCTTCAATTTTAATGTCAACTTCTTCGGCTTCCGGCAAAACCGCAACTGTGGCAGCTGAGGTGTGAATGCGTCCTTGCGTTTCGGTATTGGGAACCCGCTGCACCCGGTGCACACCAGATTCAAACTTCAACAACGCATAAGGTCCAGCACCAAAAATATTAGCGATGATTTCCTTATAGCCACCATGCTCACCTTCGCTGGATGAAATGATTTCAACTTTCCAACCCTTGAAAGACGCATAGCGCTGATACATGCGAAACAAATCACCCGCGAAAATTGCGGCCTCATCACCACCGGTTCCGGCTCGCACTTCCAGGATAACATTGCGTTCATCAGCAGCGTCACGGGGGAGAAGTAAAATCCGCAAACGATGTTCAAGTTCGGTAATCCGGGCTTCTAAAATCGGTTGCTCAGCCGCCGCCATTTCTGCCAGCTCGCCACCGGCAGCCACCATGTCCACCATGTCGGCGCGTTCCGCATAGACCAGTTTGAGGATGCGCGCCGCTTTTGCAGTCGGTTCCAGATCGGCATATTCTTTGGAGAGTTTGACGAAGGCCTCGCCACCGCCACCCGATGCCATATCATTTTCAACGCTGGCAAACCGCGCCAAGATGCGATCCAGTTTTTCGTGTGGAATACTGCTCATAGAAACGCGTAATAGCGCCTAACCCTACAAAGGGAAAGCGCCATTACAATTCAAAATGAGATTAAAAAATTAGCCGTCGAGCTGCGTGAGATCGAGCGAGCGTCCGACCAGAATTTCGCCGGGTGGTCCAAGAATGCCTTTTTCCTGACCATCAATGAGGTAGCTCAGCAATCCACCATCGCGCGCAATCACCACAAGTCCGGGGCGATCCGGAACCCGGTAGCTATCACCCTTCATCAGCATTTGCGTCATCACAACATTGCCTTGACCATCTTCAACGCGAACCCAAACCGGCGCTTTGGCTTTTAACACTAAGCGCGCGCCATCTGCGGCCGCGCCAAAAGAACGACCATCGCCAGCTGGCAAAACTTCAGCCGCTGCAACGTCGACAGTTTTCACTTTTTTCTTTTTCGGAACGGCGCCATCTTCGGTGACTTGTTCCGAAATGAAAGCGCCCAAAGCATCGGGGTCTTCGCCAGTCGAATCTTCGTTCACCGCTGTTGTATCATCGGCAAGAGCTGCCAAATTATCGTCCGCCATTGGCGTTTCGGTGACTTTAACAATCGCTTCTTCGGTTGTGGTTGAAGCGGTATTTAAGCTTTCATCGGCCTGAATTTGCGCCACTTGCTGGGCGGAAGGTGCACCATCACCAGACATCATCCAACTTGCACCCGCAAACAACATCATGACGGCTGCAACCGAGGCTACAATACCACCAGCACCGCCGGGAATAGTTGAAATCTTAAAATTGAACACGGGCAGCTTTGGCATTCTACCAAACGCTAAAACCTTAGCACTGGTGTTTGGCTGCGGATGGGCTGGGTGCTGCGTGCGCGGAGCCACAGCTGGGCGCGGCAAGAATTTTACATAATGCTCAACCAATGGCTGAGGATCAAACCCTAAGTATTGCGCATAAGCAGCAATCATTTCGAGCGCTTCCATGCGTGGCGGCATGCAGGTCATATCGCCAAATTCAATGGCTTCAATATGATAGGGATGAATCCCGGTGGCTTCACCGGCAGATTCTAAACTTTCATTCCGCGCTTCGCGTTCGCGCATCAAATACCAGCCGGCTTCTCCTGCTGGATCAGTTACGCCATCGGGCTTGGCGCGGGGCTCATATGATCCAATTGATAATTGCGGCTCAAGGCGCTCGTCAAAATGTTGCTCGCTGCCATCAAACTCGTCGCCATACTTGTCCATCGTCTTTTACTCTCATATGCGGGAACGCATACTGATCCCCGCGACTGGTTACTCACCGCTCGAGAGTGCACAATGACAAAAAATGGTTAGCAGGGTCTTAAACAGAACAAGGAAGTTTAGATGGCAACCCCGTTGCGATGGGCAAACTCCATCAGATCGGGGCGCAAACTATGGAGCGAACTTGATAATTTAGGCTGCATAAATGCCCAAAGTTTTTCGCGGTTCAAGGAAAGCACCATCGCTTTTACCGGGCCAATACCCGAAGGCACCATACTCATTGAGGTGAGGCCAATACCAAGCAACCCCATCGCCTCAAGAGGGCGACCGCCGAGTTCACCACACAACGTAACGGTCTTGCCATGTAACTTCGCTTTATCGACAATGAGCCGCATAGCACCCAAGGCTGCCGGGCTTAAGGGATCATACCGTCCTGCCAATTTTGGATTGCCGCGATCCGAAGCAAACAAAAACTGCACCAGATCATTGGACCCAATTGACGCAAAATCAATAATCGGGAACAGTTGATCAAGCTGCCAAAGCAAAGACGGAATTTCGATCATCACGCCAAGTTTAATGCTGCGCGGCAAAAATTTTTGGTGCTTGTTCAGGAAGGCAAGCTCGATTTCGTAAGCGGCTTTTGCTTGTAAGAATTCCGAAACATCCGCAATCATCGGGAACATGATTTTTAAATCGCGCCCAGCGCCAGCAATCAGCAGCGCCCGCAACTGCAATCTTAAAAGTGCTGGCCGATCGAGCGCCATGCGAATAGAGCGCCACCCCAATGCTGGATTTTCTTCCTTTGGTTGCCGCAAGTATGGCAGCGTTTTATCCGCACCTATATCAAGAGTACGAAACACCACCGGCTTATCGCCCGCTTGTTCCAAAATACTTTGATAATGCTTCACTTGCGCCGAAAGTTTTGGGAACCGTTGCGCCATCATAAAGTGTAATTCCGTGCGGTATAACCCAACCCCCATCGCACCCGATTCATGCAAATGCGGCATGTCCACAGCAAGGCCAGCGTTTATATTCAAATCAATCGCGATGCCATCCCTAGTGATTGCTGGAATATTTTTGAGGGCGGTAAACTGCGCTTGCTTACGCGCATAGAACCTGACTTTTTCTGCATAAGATTTTTGCAAATCGGGAGATGGCCGCACAAAGATTTCGCCCGTGCCGCCGTCAACAATAATTGAACTTCCAGTATCAACCAGATCAATCAGGCCGGTTGCTTGGCCAATCGCCGGAATGCCAAGGGCGCGCGCTACAATAGCCACATGGCTGGTCTTGCCGCCTTCTTCCAAGATAACACCGCGAATTTTACTGCGGTCATAATCCAAAAGTTCGGCAGGCCCCATATTACGCGAAACCAAAATGGCGTTGGCTGGTAAATCACTTCTGGCAGCGGTTGCAATTGTGCCCGTCAAATAGCGTAGCAAGCGATTGGCCAGATCATCAAGATCATGCATGCGTTCGCGAAGATAGGGATCAGGTGTACGCATCATCCGGGCGCGATTATCAGTCTGAACGCGGTCAACGGCCGCTTCCGCCGTTAACCCAGTTTCGGTTGCTTCCCGCAATCGATTGAGCCAACCCTTATCATGTGCAAACATCCGCACTGTTTCGAGCACGTCAGTATAGTCCGTCGCTTGCAACGCATCAGTGCCATCGAGCAATGCGTCCACTTGGCCGCGCACATGTTCAATTGCTTGCTCAAGCCTCATGAGTTCGTCTGGAACGCTTTCAGCTATAATATTTTTGATGATGGGGCGTGGCTCATGCAAAACCACGTGCCCTAGGGCTATACCTTCGGCCAAGCTTTCAGCCCGCAAATGATGGCTCCGCACATGGGCAATGTCTGCCGCCACTTCTTGCGCCACTTCACGAAGCTCGCCAGAAGAGATGACCTCCGCCAAAACCATCGCTGTGGTTTGCAATGCTTCTTCTTCTTCCTCAGTATAATGGCGCTGGGTTTTATTCTGCACCACCAAGACGGCAATCACCGAACCACCGCGCATAACGGGAACACCCAAGAACGACTGGAACATTTCTTCGCCAGTTTCCGGCAAATACTTGAAACTTGGATGGTGTTGCGCGTCGGATAAGTTCAACCCAATGGCATCTTGCGCAATCAAGCCCACGAGGCCTTCGCCAATTTTCAGTTTTGATTTATGAACCGCCGAAAGTTTCAAACCTTCCGTGGCATAAAGCTCCAACACTTTGCCGGGTCGCATCACATAGATAGAGCAAACCTCGGCGACCATATTGGCGGCAATCAGCGTTGTAATTTTATCGAGCCGCTTTTGAGCTGTCTCCGGCTCCGCCATAACCTCGCGGAGTCTGCGGAGCAGAACACGCGGGCCAAGGGCAGAATGAGCCATTAGACGCGAGCCCTCCCCGTAGTTTGTTTAAATCGCTTCGTCATCGCTGTTACTTCGCGTCCAAACCATAAGCTGTGTGCAAAGCGCGAACTGCAAGTTCGGTATAGGCCTCATCAATCAGTACACTGATTTTAATTTCAGATGTTGTGATCGCTTGAATGTTGATACCCTTATCGGCGAGCGACCGGAACATTTTTGCAGCCACACCAGCGTGGCTCCGCATGCCAATGCCAACCACCGAAACTTTCGCCACATCAGCAGAGTGGGTCAACTCCAAGAAACCGAGCTTATCTTTTACACCATTCAACACTTCAATCGCCTTGCGCAAATCTTTGCGCGCCACGGTAAAGGTGACGTTGGCATTCGCGCCATCGCTCGATACATTCTGCACAATCATATCGACAGAAATATCGGCCTCCGCCAACGGGCCAAAAATCGCCGCTGACACACCGGGTTGATCTTTCACCCGCCGGATTGAAACTTTCGCTTCATCCCGCGAATAGGCAATTCCACTAACAACATGCTGTTCCACAATACGATCCTCATCGCAAACGAGTGTTCCGGGGCCTGTGCCATCCGGTTTGTTTTGATTGGCTGAATCAGGCGCTTCAAAGCTAGACCTAACTTGTAACGGGACTTTGTACACCATAGCGAGTTCTACCGAGCGCGTCTGCAAAACCTTAGCGCCAAGGGAGGCCTGCTCCAACATTTCTTCATAAGAAATCCGGTCAAGCTTTTGCGCACCCGTCACAATCCGTGGGTCGGCCGTATAAACCCCGTCCACATCAGTATAAATATCGCAAGATGCGTCAAGCGCTGCAGCAACCGCCACGGCCGAAGTATCCGAGCCGCCGCGCCCCAATGTGGTAATCCGCTTATCCGGACCAATGCCTTGGAAGCCGGCAATCACGGCCACTTGGCCCTGCTCCATCCGCTTTCTGATTTCGGTTGCATCAATGCCAGCAATCCGCGCTGAACCATGCACGCCATCAGTTTGAATGGCCACTTGCCATCCAGCCCAAGAGCGCGCTGGAATGGCCATATCTTGCAAAACAATGGCGAGAAGACCCGCCGTTATTTGCTCGCCAGACGCTACAATCGCATCATACTCGCGCGCGTCATGAACGGGGGCTGCTTCTTTGCACCAGCCGACCAAGCGATCCGTCGTGCCAGACATGGCAGAAACGACCACGGCCACATGGTGACCAGCCCTGACTTCGCGCTCGACATGGCGCGCAACATTGCGAATCCGGTCAATATCAGCAACCGACGTTCCGCCAAATTTCATTACCAAACGGCCCATAGGCCCAAACCTCATCAAATAACTGTCATAAATAGGGTGCGACGCGGCGTACTCTTAGATGACAGCATTTGCGTATGCAATATAAGCAGTACGAGAATGAGGAAAAAATCGATGAATGCCACCGCCCATCCGAGCCTTGACCCCGCCGAAGTCGAGAAATTCTCGAAATTAGCTGCTGAATGGTGGAACCCCAAAGGCAAATTCGGCGTTTTGCATGTCTTCAACCCCGTGCGCTTGACTTACATTAAAGAGCAAACCTGCGCCAGACTGGGCCTAGACCCGCTTTTGGAGCAACCCTTCAAAGGTTTGCGATTTTTAGACATTGGCTGCGGCGGCGGACTTTTAACGGAACCTATGGCAAGGCTGGGTGCGGAAATTGTCGGCGTTGACCCCTCCGAAAAAAACATCAAAACCGCCAGCGTCCACGCCGCCGAACAAGGCCTCGCGATCGAATACCGCGCCTGCACCGCCGAAGATTTACACGCCGCCGGCGAAAAATTCGATGTCATTCTGAATATGGAAGTGATCGAACACGTGGCCGATCCCGCTAGCTTCACCAAAACCTGTAGCGCCATGCTGAACCCACGCGGCCTCATGTTTGTGGCGACCCTGAACCGCACCTTAAAATCCTTCGGCCTCGCCATCGTCGGCGCCGAATATGTTTTAGGCTGGCTGCCACGCGGCACCCACCAATGGGAAAAATTCATCAAAGTCGAAGAGCTAGAAGGCTGGCTTTTGGAAAACGATGTGACAGTAAAAGCCAAATCCGGCATCACATTTCATCCCTTAGAAAACAAATGGAAACTCTCGCGGGATTTGAGTGTGAATTACATGGTAGTCGGGCAGCTAACCAGCGAGGTTACAACTTAATGTTCCAAAGTATCAGCCGTAATTCTCCACGCCCCACTACTCCCTCATTCTGAGGTGCGCAGCGAAGCGCAGCCTCGAAGCATTCTCAGTTGCAGTGAAAGCCCTTCGAGGCGCATTTCATGCGCACCTCGGGGTGAGGGATTGAGAACAAATTACTGCGCAACCGCCTTGTGCAGAATCGAATTGATCAAAGTCTGATAAGGCATCCCTTCGCGCATCGCTTTGGCTTTCAAACGATCCAAATCAGACTGCGGCAGCCGAAGCGAAATTTTCACCCGCTCTTCATTTATCTTCGCGCGCGCCATAGCTTCAATTTCTGTTTTCAATTCAGACGTCAGCAAGTTTTTAGGCACATGACTGACGTTTTCAATCGCTTCATAGATCTCGCGTTCCTCATCATCTAAAAATTTAAACGGTACAAATTTTTCTTTTTTCAATGTCGCCATCATTTAATTCCTTCAATAAAAATAGCAGTATATTTGCGGCTCGGAAAAATTGTTTTCAGAAAGATGAATTCTTCCGTCTCAACAAACGGAACACAATGCGCATAGTTATCGATATTCAAAATATACATTCTTTGCCCCTCATGATTTTTGCTTGGATTGGCAACGATTGCCACCAGCCCGCCACCCTCCAGCGCCACCACACATTCCTCAAAACCAACATGGCCCCGCGTCGGATCATTTTGTAACGTGATAGCCTTTTCTGGGTCCCATGCGATTTTCTTCATAAAATCAATGTATGGACAAAGTATGGCAAGTCAAATAGTTTTTTGAAACTGACCCTCATGCCGCCCAACCCAATAGCAAACACTCATGCTTAAATACTTCGCGCAACCTAAGTCTCGAATGCGACGCTAAAATAAATATTGAACTAAATTACCTAAATAATCGAGAAATCGTCGACAGTTAGAGCCGTACCGGGGTTAAATTTCGCAAACAGTGTTTGTCCTCCGGCAGCACTTCCGTTTGCATCATAATGAAGAAGGCCATTCGCCTGATCATAAATGATGTAATCATCTGAATCTTGCGCGAAATTGCCCAATCTAAATTCCGACCCATCAAGGAGTGCTCCAACTTTCTTGAAGATCGTTTTAGAAAGATAAAGATCGTCCTGAAGGTGCATAAAGTCTCTGATGGTATCTACATTGGTGTTTGCATTAAGTTTATCCGTGAATACAAAGTGGTCAGCATCAGCCCCACCAGACAGCAAATCGTTTCCACCTCTACCCGCGATATAATCCTCTCCACCGTGCCCCGAAAGTTCATTTGCGCTCGAGTTGCCCTTAATTACGTCAGCAAATATTGACCCTGAAATATTCTCAATTTCTTTGAGCTTATCGTTGTTATTTGTTGTATCTTTCACTTTACCAGTTTTTAAATCGGCCACAATTCCCGTAAATGCACCATTCCCATCATGATCATAGTCATAGCGAGCAGTATCAATACCTGCACCACCGATGAGAGTGTCGTTGCCTTTCAGGCCGACCAAGTCGTCATTTCCACCACCACCTTTTAAAGTGTCCTTGCCCTCTCGGCCATCTAAGATGTTACGCTCATTGTTGCCAATGATTGTGTCATCACTTCGGGATCCTTGACCATTTTCGATACTTACCAGCGTGTCAGACCCAACAAGTTTACCCTTGGCAGTCTGCTTAATCAGATCAATAGTAACGTTGTCATTGAGATTGGCATAAGAAACCATATCGATGCCAGAGCCGCCGTCAAAAAGATCATTATCTTTTGTACCTGTCGCCGAGAGGTAATCATTGTCTTGATCACCATAGATGAAATCGTTGCCATTGCCGTCAAATATGACATCATCTCCGGTGTTGCCATGGACAGTTTCAGCCGAAGAGCTCCCTATAACCCTATCATGGCCACCAAGCGCATCAAACTGCCCACCAGCCTGAGGTAAGGAAACGACGTCATCGTTAGTTGTAAACAAAGAAATAAACTGCCGATTATTGTTGATAAAATCGGTTGGATCAATCCACCCCTTTTGAAACTGATCAATCGAATAGCCGCTAGCATCAGCATAAGTGACATTCACGCGAATTTCCAAATGAAGGTGCGGTGGGTAAGGGCCACCGGTTGCGCCAATCCTACCAATCTCTTGGCCTTTTTCTACCAGTCCAGTCACTGTTGGAAGATACTTTAAATGCGCATAAAGCGAAACCACGTGGTCAGTCCATTCACCTGCTAGAAATTGCGGTGTGGGGAGATCATGGCGAATCATGATGTAATTTCCTAAGCCTTCTGTATATCCGGACTTGACGACTGTGCCATTTGAAATGGAACTTACTTTATCGTCCAAATCATTTCGTCCATACGCATTCCAGTCTTCGCCCAAATGATATTTTTCGAAATCATTCTCATCGTATTTATCGCCGAACCCTTGCGCAGTATAATAGCCATCGTCGATTCCGTCCGCGGGTGGGGTCGTATCAAATGGTTTGGTATCAAATGCAGCTTTTGTTAGAACACCATCGCCAAGAGGATGCTCAAAACCGTCTGATAAAGATGTCGACATTCTAACCCCTTTAAACAATGGCTCTTCAGCTGTAACTCATCAAGTCACTGCGAAATCGCTACCCCCCCCCCCACTAGTTTGTCAATTCCCATCTTCCGGCAGCCTCGGCAGGGGCATTACAGATATCCCCTCTTCCACCAGCGCCTTCGCATCGTCCATACTCGCTTGGCCGTATATCCCGCGGGTCTCGGCTTCTTTATAATGGATGCGTCTCGCTTCTTCTGCAAATTGCGTACCGACATTTTCGGCGGTGGTTTCCACTTCGCGTCTGACAGCGCGCATCATTTCCAGCATGGCGGCGGCGCGGGGGTCAGCGATGCCGCTCGCCATGCGGGTTGCCACTTCGGATTTCCGATTGGATTTCGCAGGAATGCCCGGCGCCATGATTTGTTTGCTGATCGCAAGCGAGCCGCAATGCGTGCAAGCCACTAACCCGCGCGAAACTTGTGCGTCATAGGCAGCACTATCGCGAAACCAACCATCAAATAAATGGTCCTGATCACATTGCAAATCATAGCGGATCATGAGGGGTAATGCGCCAGCGTAAAGGGCCTGGCATTTTTTAAAACGGGAATACGTTGCCGCGCTAATGCTGCCTCGCCCACATCAATATCCACGATCAAAACACCGGGCTCATCGCCAGCCTCGGCAATCACCTTGCCCCAAGGATTCACCACCAAACTATGCCCATATGTCTCGCGGCCAGAATCATGGGTTCCCCCTTGCGCCGCTGCAATCACAAAACTACCCGTTTCAATGGCCCGCGCCCTGAGCAACACATGCCAATGGGCAACCCCCGTTGGCACAGTGAAAGCCGCTGGCACCAGCATCACATCTGCCCCCGCTTTCGCCAATGTAGTAAATAAAACCGGAAACCGCATATCATAACAAATGGCAAGCCCCAGATTAGCAAATGCTGTGGGTTGCATGACGGCTACATCGCCCGGCGTATACGACGCTGACTCGCGGTATTGCTCGCCCGTGGGCAGGTCCACATCAAACAAATGGATCTTATCATAACGCGCTAAAACATTGCCATCGGGCCCAAAAATCATGGTGCGATTGACAAGTTTATCGTCATCGCCCTTCAGCGCCATGGAGCCCACATGCAATGTGATTTTCAACTGCGCTGCTAACGCGGAAAATCCTTGGACGGATAAATCTTCGCCCTCAGTCAAAGTTACAGCCTTTAAGCGCTCGCGGTCCGGCTCAAAAATATTGGTAACTTCCGGCGTTGAAATAAATGCAGCACCGCTAGCCGCCGCTTCCCGAATAAACGCGGACGCCACGCGAAAGTTTTGCACCATATCTGTGCCTGATCGCAGCTGAACCACACCCGCCTTGAACATTATGCTGCCAACAACTTATCAAGCCCACCGGCTTTTTCGAGCGCATGCAAATCATCGCAACCGCCCACATGAGTTTGCCCCACAAAAATCTGTGGAACACTGCGTCGCCCACCGGCGCGGCTCATCATCTTCGAGCGCAAATCATTATCATAGCTCACATCAATTTCGGTGAAGGGCACATTTTTTTTCGCAAGCAATGCCTTGGCCGCAAAACAATAGGGGCAAGCATTGGTGGTATAAATTTCAACTTTAGCCATCGTCATACTCTCTTCATATCTCAATATGTAGCCGCTTTGGCTCAAGTACAAGAGCGAAGGTGAGAACGTCAACCCGCTGTGCCCCCGCCGCTTTCAGAACGTCAGCACAGCTTCCAGCCGTTGCCCCTGTCGTCAACACATCATCCACCAACACTATGTTTTTGCCAACAATGCGCGAAGCAGCCATCGGCAAAACTACAAATGCTGATTTCACATTTTTAGCCCGCTCGGCATAGTTCAAACCAACTTGCGTTCTGGTGGCTTTGCTACGCTCAAGAATATCAATCGCTATCGGTCGCCCCGATGCTTTGGCAATCGCATGCGCCAAATATGCCGCCTGATTGAAACGCCGTTCCCACAGCCTACGCCGATGTAAGGGAACCGGAATAATAATATCTGCATCAACCAAAAGTTTCCGCCCCGCACTCGTCATCAGTCGCGCCATCATAATGCCAGCCTCTTGGGTGTCGCGATATTTCAACCCATGAATAAGTGGTTTGGCCGCCTCATCAAAAGCCACCGCCGCGCGCGCTCGGTCCCAAGTCGGAGGTTCAGCTAAAGCGGCCGCTGAGATTGCACCTTCACCATGATCATATTCAAATGGGCGTCCGGACACGTTGCATAATGGCTCATCAATCAATGTCAATTTCATCCAACATGACACACAATAGTTGGCACCACTTTGCATATCAGCAGAACAATTCAAACATTTGGGTGGGGTGATAAAATCAACAAAACCCTGCCAAGCCCGCAAGGCAAACTGGCTAAGCTGTGATTTTTCCGCTATCGTCTCGTCCATGACCAATGTCGTTCCACATATCTTTAACCGTCAACTCTATGCTGATCGACAGACCCGCGCCAGAGACTTTGCGCAAGGCGATTTAGTTGCACATGTTGCACAAGAATTAGCTGAGCGCTTGAGCTTTATCACGCGGAAGTTTGAGACTGTTTTATTGATCGCAAACGCGCCTGAAGCTTTTGTCAACGTGCTGAATGCATCGGGGAAATGTGAAAACATTACAACGCATCTTCCCGGCGTTGACGACAATTTGCAGCTTGCCGATCACACATACAACGCGGCAATCAGCATTCTTGATTTGCAATGCGTGAACGATGTTCCGGGCTATCTCGTGCAATTGCGCCGCAGTTTGAAGCCTGACGGGTTGTTGCTCGTTGCCTTGTTTTCTGGAGATAGTTTGCACGAGCTTCGCGAAGTTTGGTTAGAAGCTGAAGAGCGCATAACCGGTGGTGCCACTCCGCGCGTGGCCCCCATGATTGATGCCCGCGCTTTAGGTTCATTACTGCAGCGCGCAGGATTTGCTTTGCCGCTTGTTGATACCGACCGCAGCACTTTGCGTTATGACCATCCGTTGAAATTCTTACATGAAATTAAATCGACCGGATTTGCCAATCCTCTTTATGATCGTTCAAAACAATTTACGTCGCGACACTTATTGGGCGCAGTCCTCAATCGTTATATCGAGAAATTCAGTGACGCCGATGGTAAAGTGCGCGCAACTGTTGAACTGGGCTGGGCCACGGCATGGTGTCCTGATGCAAGCCAACCAAAGCCACTCGTACCCGGCAGCGCCAAAACCCGACTAGCGGACGCGCTTAAAGTTCCAGAGGTGAAGCTCTAAAGTAGATCCACCAAATGCGGGATCAGCGGAATGTCCGCTTCTGGCATAGGATAGTTTTTCAAATCTTTCGCGCGAACCCATTTGATCGCTTGCCCTTCAGCGCCATGAACTTGGCCTTTCCAGCGCCGACAAACATAAAGCGGCATCAACAAATGAAAGTCAGCATAAGTGTGACTGGCAAAGGTGAGTGGCGCTAAACAGGACGCCGTCACATCTATCGCAAGCTCTTCTTTCAATTCGCGAATGAGGGCCGCTTCCGGAGTTTCGCCAGCGTCAATTTTACCACCGGGAAATTCCCATAGTCCTGCAAGAGATTTTCCCTCGGGACGTTGGCTTAAAAGTACGCGGCCCTCTTGATCAATCAGCGCAACCGCAACAACCAAAAGGCTCCGCATCAACTGCGATACGAACCGTTGATATCGATGTAACGATGCGTCAAATCACACGTCCAAACCGTGGCTTTGCCTTTACCAACGCCAACGTCAGCGGCAATTTTAATGTCACGGCCCTTCATGTGCGGCATGATATCAGCTTCTTTATAGGTTGGATCTTTCATGCCGTTTTTGGCAACCACGATGCCACCAATTTTAATCCGCAACTTATCGCGGATCGCTTTTTCGCCGGCCTTGCCGATTGCCATAACGATGCGGCCCCAATTGGCATCCTCACCAGCAATGGCGGTTTTCACCAAGGGTGAATTGGCAATGCATAAGCCAATCTTGCGCGCAGCTTCATCAGTTTCGGCACCGGTAATGGCAATCTCAATAAACTTCTCAGCACCTTCACCATCGCGCGCAACTTGCTGCGCAAGATCGAGACAAATCGCATCGAGCGCTTTTGCAAAAGGCTTGAGCCGCGCATCATCAGCTTTTTTGAGATCGCTTAACCCAGCGCCCGCTTGCCCCGTGGCAAACATCAATACCGTATCGGAAGTCGAGGTATCGCCATCCACGGTTATGCAATTAAAGCTTTGCGCCACGCTGGCTGACAAAAGTTTTTGCATGACCTTAGCTGGGAGTTGAGCATCGGTAAAAATGAACACGAGCATCGTCGCCATATCAGGCGCCACCATGCCGGAGCCTTTGGCAATGCCGTTGATCCGTACAGTATAGCGGCCAAGTTTCACCGTGGCAGTTGCCGCCTTGGCAAAAGTGTCCGTGGTCATAATCGCGCGCGCAGCATCGGTCCATGCATCCGCTTTGGCAGTCGCAACCATTTGCGAAAGTGCACCTGTAATGAACGCAGGATTTAGTGGTTCACCAATGACACCAGTCGACGCTTGAAAAACTTCCGAAGCTTTGCATTTCAGTATTGCAGCAGTTGCTTTGGCCACGGCCTTAACGGTCGCTACACCCGCTTTGCCCGTAAACGCATTGGCATTGCCAGCATTGATAACTACTGCGCGCGCCGACCCTGCTGCCAAGTTATCCGCACACCAATCAACCGGTGCAGAACGCGATTTTGAGAGCGTGAAACAGCCAGCAACCTTGGTGCCTTTATCCAGCACAGCCAACAAAACATCTGGACGGTTCTTATAGCGAATACCGGTTTCCGTACTGGCAAGTGTAACGCCTGCAATTTCAGGAAGCACCGGAAAAAATGCCGGTGCCAATGGTGAAACAACTTGCGCCATTAAATTCGCCCTTTAGTTTGATCTAAAATTATTCCGGCAACTCCAGATCGCCTTTGCCAGAAGCCGCATCTGGTTCCGCGGCAACACCATCTGCTGGCGCTACAATCGAACTATTTTGCTTATCTTCGATGGCTTTACGTTGCTTCATGGCTTCCTCGGTAAATTTCCGGAGATCCTCATCAACGATTTCAACCTTCGCCTTAGTTTTCAGGCCTGCCATTATTTCCTGCACTTTCTTGCGCAGGAGCACATTGCGAATAGCGCCCTTGACCTGATCAAACGGCTGAGCATTGCCGACCTTACGATCTTCCAACTTGATAATATGCCAGCCAAAGTCTGTTTTAATAGGCTTTGAAGTTTCGCCAGCCTTTAAAGCAAAAGCGGCAGCAGAAAATTCAGGCACCATTTCAGGGGCGGTGAAATAACCGAGGTCGCCGCCAAATTCTTTCGAACCATCAAGACTGAACTTCTTGGCTAATTCATCAAACTTGGCACCACCTTCAAGGTCGGCCAAAATCTTTGTCGCTTCTTGCTCGGTGGCCACCAAAATATGCCGCGCCCGAACCCGTTCAGTTTGCGCAACTTTTGCAGCTTCGGCATCATAAGCGGTTTTTATTTCATCGTCAGTAACTGTCGGGCTAACCACTTGGCTAAAATAAGCATCGCGCAGGGCTTTGGCCTGATACACCGCAAGACGGCGCTTATACTCTGCCGTTTCTGCAATACCATCTTTGACCGCCAATTGCGCAAGCAAATGCCGCTCGACCAAAAACTCTACCACAAACGGATAACGCATCTTCTTTGGCAAATCAGGCAATTGCCCAACAATGTCATCCATCGCCATACGCACTTCAGAAACTCGAATTTCATAGCCATTCACGATTGCGATGACTTTATCGTCTTTCGGGTCAACCGTTTGCGCTTGCGCAATATTCAATCCGGAAAAACCCAAAGCAAGCGCCATAACACCAGCGCGCAAAGTCGATTTCAAAATTTTGTGAGTATCTGACATAGGTCCCATCATCATATTGTGAATACGGAATTTCAGTTTTCCGTTCGCCGCTGAATGACCGCAAATCAAGGCAATAATAAGCCTGTCTGCAACCACCTAACAGCAAGAATCTCTTAATTATGACCCTTTTTGAGCGGTTTAGCCTTATTTTGCAAGAGGATAGCATTGGCAATCTCTAGCTGTTGCTGCATAGCAACACATTGAATTCAGCGATGACACACCCCAGCTCTGATCAAAGCGCTGCGGCTAGACATTGCCCTCGCGCGACAACCTGTTTAGAAGACCCCAAAACCCGATTTGTTTGACGGTGAAATTTAACCGCATCAAACCTCCCAGAAGGAACGTGACGCATGTTTGGACTTGGCAAAATTGCAGCGAAATTATTTGGCACAACCAATAATCGTAAGCTCGGAAAGTATCAAAGCCTCTTGCCCGATATTGCTGCTCTAGAACCTCAATATGCCGCTCTCAGCGATGCCGATCTTAGGGCTGTAACCCTTGGCTTCAAAGCCGACCTTGCTGCCGGGAAAACCCTTGATGACCTTATTGTGCCAGCATTCGCAGCCGTTCGCGAAGCTGGAAAGCGCGCCCTTGGTCTGCGCCATTTTGACATGCAAATGGTCGGCGGCATGGTTCTGAATGATGGCAACATCTCAGAAATGAAAACCGGCGAGGGCAAAACCCTTGTGGCAACATTACCAGTTTATCTCAATGCCCTTGAAGGCAAAGGGGCTCACGTTGTGACCGTAAATGACTACTTGGCTAAACGCGATAGTGAGTGGATGGGCAAAGTTTTTGCAGCTCTTGGTTTATCAACCGGCGTCATTGTGCATGGTTTGGATGATCGCGAGCGCCGTGCGGCTTACGGTTGTGATGTAACTTACGCGACAAACAATGAATTGGGCTTTGATTACCTCCGCGATAATATGAAGTATCATTTATCCGAAATGGTTCAGCGCGGCCATCACTTCGCAATTGTCGACGAAGTCGATTCAATCCTTGTCGATGAAGCCAGAACACCCCTGATTATTTCTGGGCCATTGGATGATAAGTCAGATCTTTACAACACGCTGAACCACTTTATTCCCGAATTGGTTTCCGAAGATTATGAAATCGATGAAAAGCAACGTTCGGCCAGTTTGACCGAAGCTGGCAACGAGCATTTGGAAAAACTCTTGGGCGTTGCTGGACTGCTCAAAGGCGATAATCTCTATGACGCCGAAAATGTCACCATCGTGCATCACGTTCAACAAGCCTTACGTGCTCATAAATTATTCCAACGTGATAAAGACTATATCGTCAAAGACGATCAAGTGATTATCATCGATGAATTTACTGGTCGCATGATGCCAGGCAGGCGTTATTCCGAGGGTTTACATCAAGCCCTTGAAGCCAAAGAATTGGTTTCCATCCAACCTGAAAACGTAACCCTTGCCTCCATCACATTCCAAAATTACTTCCGCCTCTATGGCAAGCTTGCTGGCATGACCGGAACGGCTGCAACCGAAGCCGAAGAATTCATGGACATCTATTCCCTTGATGTGCTCGACATTCCAACCAACGTGCCAGTTTCGCGCCGTGATGAAGACGATGAGGTTTACCGCACCCAACGCGAAAAATTCGCAGCAATCATTGAAACGATCAGAGAATGCCGCACCCGCAATCAACCCGTATTAGTCGGCACAACTTCGATTGAAAAATCAGAAACGCTAGCCGCACTTCTAAAGTCAGCTGACATCCCACATAACGTTCTGAATGCCCGCTACCACGAGCAAGAAGCTGCAATTATTTCGCAAGCGGGTGTTGCCGGTGCGATCACTATTGCTACCAACATGGCGGGTCGCGGCACTGACATTAAACTCGGCGGCAATCTCGATATGCGCATCACCAATGAATTGGCCGATGTTCTCGAAGGCGCTGTTCGCACCGCGAGAATTGCAGAAATTTCTGCCGAAGTTGAAGCCAACAAAGCTTTGGTTCTTGCAGCTGGTGGTCTCTTTGTGATCGGCACTGAGCGTCATGAAAGCCGCCGCATTGATAACCAATTGCGTGGCCGCTCTGGTCGCCAAGGTGACCCCGGACGTTCGCGCTTTTATCTCTCGCTCGAAGATGACCTCATGCGCATTTTTGGTTCCGAGCGTATGGATTCAATGCTGCAAAAGCTTGGCCTCAAAGAAGGCGAAGCGATTGTCCACTCTTGGATCAACAAAGCTTTGGAAAAAGCCCAACAAAAAGTTGAAGCCCGCAATTTTGATATTCGTAAAAACTTGTTGAAATACGACAACGTGATGAATGATCAGCGCAAAGTGATCTTTGAACAACGCATTAGCATCATGAAAGGCGAAGAAATTTCTGAAACCGTTGATGATATGCGCAACGAAGTAATAGACGATTTGATCGCGGCACACATCCCTAACAACGCCTATGCCGAGCAATGGAATGCAACTGGTCTGCGTGAGCGCTTGCGCGAAACCGTAGGCATTGATTTCCCGATGGAAGACTGGGTCAAAGAAGAGGGCATTGCTGAAGAGGAGATCACTGAACGCGTAAAGACCACTGCCACGACTTACTACGAAAGCAAGCGGACAAAATATACGCCAACAATTATGCAGCAAGTCGAAAAATCAGTTCTTTTGCAGACCCTTGATCAACTCTGGCGCGACCATATCATCACAGTTGATCACTTGCGCCAAGTTGTTCATTTGCGGGGCTACGGCCAACGCGATCCACTGAATGAATACAAGACTGAAGGTTTCACGCTATTCTCAGCAATGATCACAAACTTGCGTGAAAACACCACAGGAAAAATGATGCGCGTGGAAATTCAAACCCAACCCCAAGGCGATATGCTTCCCGATGAAGATGACTTGCCCATGATGGCAGCCCATCATATTGATGCAACAACCGGCCTCGATGATGTTGGCGAAGGCTTCTCCATGTTTGTAGAGGAAGAAGTAGACACCGCCGTTGTGGACCCCAACGATCAATCAACCTGGGGCAAAGTTGCCCGCAATGATGCCTGCCCATGTGGCTCCGGCAAGAAGTTCAAACACTGTCATGGCAGCTTTACTTAAGCCGCTGAACGATATGTAATTGCCCCCATCATACCAGAGTTCATATGGTAGAGATGGTGGCAATGAAATGCCCAATTGCCCGGATTATCCGCATCGAACTGTATGGTGACAGTCTCGCCGGGCGGCACCAGAACCGTATCGCGTAAGGCGCCATTAATACGGCGATCACCCACCCCAATCACTTTAAAGTAATGACCATGCAGGTGCATGGGATGCGCCATCGCCGTTTGATTATGCATCACTACTGCAATCCGCTCACCTTCGGTCACTGTAAACAAAGTGTCATGCATGCCGGTTTTGCCATTCAGCGCCCATAGATAATCTGCACCACCACCAGTAATTGCGAGCGTCTCGGTTCGGGTAATAGGTTCATCGCGTATTTCAATAACGGAGCGCAATTCCAGCTCTAATGCGAGGTCAATTGCGGGTGCGGGAGTTTCGCCGTTCAAAGCAATTTTCTCCACCTTTGCTTTACCACTTCGCAAAATTACGCCTGCCTGAAGCACACTTCCTTCGCTTCGAAATAGTATTGGCCAAGCACCTGCGCCTACTGGCAATCGCAGACGAATATCAGCCCGTTGCGCAATCGCTAGAGGAAACATGCTGCCAACAATTGGAAGAACTGCATTGCCATCCACCGCAATCAATTCACCCGTTAATCCACCCAAATCAATCCACATATTAGATGCTGCAGCACCATTGATGATCCGCAACCGAACCGCGCCTGACTTTTCAATTTGAACAATTTCTGGATCCATGAGCGTGCGATCATTGGCTAAAATGGCATCATAATTCACATCATTGGTCATCATCGCCATATCATGCCCCGAATGTGCGCCTTTGCCATTTTTTAATTCAGCAAGTATTTCTTCCGGCGCGCGAAACGTGAAATCATGCAGCATGATCACATGCTCTTGCACGTCGAACAGCGGTTCTGCCGTTTCGCGCACAATCAAAGGCGCTGCTAACATCAACTGTTCTTGCAATCCTAAATGCGAGTGCATCCAATGCGTGCCCGATCGCAAATTCTCAAAATCATAATCATAAAATCCGCCAACCGGGATTGGAGCTTGGGTCAGCATAGGAACCCCATCTTGGGCATTTGGCGGGGTTAGGCCATGCCAATGCAAAACAGTTGGCTCTAGGAGATCGTTTTGAACACGATAGTGAAATCGTTCCTCCAGTAAAATATTAAGGCCAGCATTGTTTTTCGGTCCGGTAACACCAAAGACTTTGTGCGCCTTTCCAAAAACTTCGATGGTACGGCTAGCAACGCTCAAAATCGGAAAATTTTGGGATTGCGCTGCTGTTTTGAAAAATGGCAGTGCAGTGAGACCCGCTAAGACTTGCCTGCGCTTCAAAGTGGTATTCATAATTTTACACACCCTTAAAAATTCTATGAAATGAACAACCCACTAAAGTTAACAAAAAAAATTTAGCTCTTTTGTTACCAAGTGGACTATTTAATCTCAACAAAAGCGAAGTTTAACCAACAACTTAACGGATTTGAAATAGCTTCGACTTAAATTGGTATTTGTACGGAACACGCTAATCGTGGCAAAATCGAAGTGCAGGTTTTTATCAATGTCTACTCGAATGAATTTATCTGCTTTCCTAAAAAACGAGTCAGGATCCGTAATGATCGAATATGGGGTGATTGCCTCACTTATGTTTATTGCGGTAATCGCCGTTTTTCCTCAGATCGTCGCCTCAATTCGTGGCCGTTTCCAAAGCATTCAATCCCCATTTGACGCGCTCTAAGTTCAAACGGCGCGGCCAATCGCCAGGAATTTGGCCCGTCTTTGCGATCTAAGCTGATCGGGCAGCATACCGGCGAAAGACTCTAAGTACCGAGAAATTACATCCCCAGCGGCGGTCATGGCCTCATTCGCACCGCGATGCGCACCACCCAATGGTTCGGCGATGATATCGTCAATCACACCAAGTCTTTTCAAATCCTGTGCGGTAATTTTCAACGCCAATGCCGCGTCTTTCGCGCGCGCCGCGTCTCGCCAAAGAATTGACGCCGCACCTTCTGGCGAAATCACACTATAAACCGCATGTTCAAGCATCAAGACCGCATTGCCGGTCGCAATCGCAATTGCGCCACCTGACCCACCTTCACCAATAATGGTGCAGATTAAAGGAACGCCAAGACCAAGACAACAATCTGTTGAGCGGGCAATCGCTTCCGCTTGGCCGCGCTCTTCGGCGTCCATCCCAGGAAATGCACCCGCAGTGTCCACAAATGTTAAAACGGGCAAGCCAAAGCGATCAGCCATTTCCATCAGACGCACGGCTTTCCGATAGCCTTCCGGCCGCGCCATACCAAAATTATGCTTCAAACGACTTTGCGTATCATTGCCGCGCTCTTGGCCAATCACTATGACGGGTTGATCACGAAACCGGCCAAGTCCGCCGACGATCGCGAAATCTTCAGCAAATTTCCGGTCCCCAGCAAGGGGCGTGAATTCCGTTATCAATTTACTGATGTAATCAACTGCATGTGGCCGATCAGGATGGCGGGCGACTTGCGCTTTCTGCCAAGGACTCAAATTTAGATACAGGTCCCCCAGACTTTTGCTGGCTTTTTTCTCAAGTGATTTCACTTCATCGGCAATTGAAACCGTAGAATCTCCTTGTGCGAGCGACCGCAGCTCAGCAATCTTGCCCTCAAGATCCGCAACCGGAGCTTCAAAATCTAAAAACGCATGCATAACGAATTCTAACCTTAAAATTATGCCTTGTTAGTGGCGGCATGCTGTTCTTTTGTCAACTTTTCTTCATTCCAGCCTTGGTTAAGGGATGAAGATTTTCTACCACATCCCGCAAGCGCTCAACTTGCACATGGGTATATATTTGCGTTGTCGAGATATCCGCATGGCCCAACAATTGCTGAACCGCACGCAAATCAGCGCCCTTTGCTAAGAGGTTACTGGCAAAAACATGGCGCAAGACATGAGGAGAAATCGCGGCTGCATCAAGTCCTGAAAGTCGCGCGAGAGCTTTAAGTTCAAGCGCAAAATGCTGCCGCGTTAATGCACCACTAGCCCCATGCGACGGAAACAACCATTTTGGCAAACCATCTTTTTGGTGTTTCAAAACTGTAAGATATTTCTGCATAACCAATCGCGCCCGGTCATTTAATGGCACAATCCGCTCACGTCCACCTTTGCCTTTAATCGTCAAAAACACATCATCCGTTTGCACAGCCCGCACTGTGAGCCCTACCAATTCGGAAACCCGGAGGCCCGTTGCCGCCAAAAGCTCAAGTAAACACGACATCCGCAACGGCTTAAACAATTTATCATCCGGTGCTTTTTGCACTTGCGCGTTTGCTGTATCCAATAGCCGATTCATGTCAGCTAAAGACAAGATCGTCGGCAATGGCCGTTGCGTTTTTGGCCCTTGAACAATTGCGGCAGGATTTTCAACCGCTATATTTTCACCATGCAAAAACCGATGAAACTGCCGAACCGCCGAAAGCCGCCGAGCCGCCGTGGCCCGCGCAAAGCCCATACTTTCGACATGCGCGAGGTAATCCCGAATTTGCCCGGTATCAGCTTGTTTCACAGCAACATTTTGAACAGCCAAAAAGGCAGTGTAATCCGTTAAATCGCGCTCATAAGCAGCTAACGAATTAGCCGCAGCACCGCGCTCAGCACTCATCATTTCAAGAAACTGGGCAATCAGGCGGTGATCACCCGATGCAGGCTTAGCGCTGGCGGAGCTTTTCATGCGGTAGCGCTCTGACCACTTCACTTTGTTCGGGCGGGAAATTAGCAAGAGCCCAAGCGCCACCATAAACCGAGCCTGCTAAAATACCGACCACCAAAAGAAACCGTAAACTATCTGGCAAGATGACCTGCTCCATTAAACCTGAGCGACTATCATAGCCTGCGCAACCAATTTTGCCAAACAGTCAAAATCCTTTGCCCAAGGGCTCTGCACTTGTTAAAAGCTCCTTCTTTGATGTTAAACGAGTACCATGGCCAGACGTTCTATCGCGCGCGACACTGAAACTGTGCAAGAGCTTTTGCAGAACCGGCCAATTGTTTTGGTGGGGCTAATGGGTTCTGGCAAATCGAGCGTGGGCAGGCGCTTGGCCGAAAAATTACAACTGCCATTTGTTGATGCCGATCACGCCATAGAAGAAGCCGCTGACAAAACCATAACTGAAATTTTTGCCGACCATGGTGAGACTTATTTTCGCGAGGGTGAACGCCGCGTTATTTCGCGCTTACTTGATAATGGCGCTCAAGTCTTGGCCACGGGTGGCGGCGCATTCATGAATGCAGAAACCCGCGACCACATTGCAAAATTAGGGATTTCTATTTGGTTGCGGGCCGATCTCGATCTTTTAATGAAACGCGTCTTACGCCGCAGTGATCGCCCTTTGTTGCAAAACGATAACCCCACGGCAATCATGGAAAATCTAATGGCCACGCGCTACCCAATTTACGCCCAATCAGATATTACGGTGGACAGTAGGGACGTGCAGCATTCCCAAATGGTCAATGACGTGATACGCGCATTAGCGGCTTGGGATGGTTTAGAAACCACCAACATGAACACAGAAATCGCCAATGTTGCCCACTGACCTCAATAGTGTCACCGTTCCGGTTTCGCTTGCTCACCGCAGCTATGAAATTGTCATCGGTGAAAGCCTACTCAGTAACTGTGGGGATAAAATTGCCTCACTTTTGCGCCGACCCTTTACTGTGATCGTGACAGATGAAAATGTGGCGCGCCACCATCTGGCGACTTTGCAAGCGGAGCTGACCCGCGTTGGCATTGTAAGCCAAGCCGTCATAATGCCGGCGGGCGAAGCCACCAAAAGTTTTACCCACCTCGCCAATCTTTGCGATCAGCTTTTAACCCTCGGTGTTGAGCGGCGCGATTGTGTTATTGCTTTTGGCGGCGGGGTTATCGGTGATCTCGTAGGCTTTGCCGCCAGCATACTGCGGCGCGGTGTTGATTTTATTCAGATCCCTACTTCACTTCTGGCCCAAGTTGATAGTTCTGTTGGTGGTAAAACCGGGATCAACACCACTCACGGCAAAAACCTGATTGGTGCATTCCATCAACCCATCGCCGTGATCACTGATATTGCACTGTTGCGCACGCTGCCACCACGCGAACTTTCATCAGGTTATGCTGAAGTTGCCAAATATGGCTTACTGGGTGATGCAGACTTTTTTGACTGGCTCGACAACAATGTAAACCTCCTTTTGCGCGGTGATAGTCAAGCCACCAGTTTCGCCATCAAAAAAAGTTGCGAAGCCAAAGCGGCAATCGTGGCCGAAGATGAAACTGAAACTGGAGTTCGCGCCCTGCTCAATCTTGGCCACACCTTTGGCCATGCGCTCGAATCCGCCACCGGATATTCCAACCGTTTGCTGCATGGTGAAGGTGTAGCGATTGGCATGGTGCAAGCTTTTGGATTTTCCGAACACCTCGGTCACTGTGCTAAGGGTACGGCCAAACGCGTGGCCGACCATCTCAAAAAAGCGAGCTTGCCAACCCACTCTAGCGAAGTTCCCGGAACCTTGCCGCCACCCGAAGATCTCGTCAAAATCATGCGACAAGATAAAAAAGCCGTAAGTGGCAAATTGACTTTTATTTTAACGACCAAAATTGGCACGAGCTTCGTTGCAAAAAATGTTGATGAAGCCGATGTGCTAAAATTTATGAAGGATGATCTCAAACAACTATGAACCTTGACCTTGGCACTGCTGCAATCGCTGTTCTCTGTTTAATCGTCATCTCCGCCTTTTTTTCCTGCGCTGAAACCGCTCTTACTGCCGTATCGCGGGCAAGGCTTAATGAGCTCGAACGCCGAGGCAATTGGCGCGCCGCAACCGTATTAAAATTAACCGATATGCGTGAGCGTTTAATCGGTGCATTGCTCCTCGGCAACAACGTGGCCAATACAACGTCATCGGCCTTAGCGACCGTTGTTTTGCTCAAAGTATTTGGTGATAGCGGCGCTGTTATTGCCTCTGCAGCCATGACCGTGTTGATTCTTATTTTTGCCGAGGTCATGCCCAAGACCTATGCCATCGCAAACCCAGATCGCGTCGCTTTGGCCGTCGCGCCAATTGTCCGAGTGTTAGTCGCGATATTTGGTCCAGTGGTTATGACAGTTGGCTACATCGTCAAAGTAACTTTACGTTTGTTTGGCGTGGATATCTCCAACACCCAAGCCGTGTTATCCGCGCATGATGAGCTTCGCGGCGCTATTGATCTGCATCACAAAGAAGGCACCTTCATCAAAAAAGATCGCGATATGATGGGCGGCCTCCTTGATCTGCAAAATCTTGAAGTGGCCGATATCATGGTCCACCGCACCAAGATGAATACAATTGATGGCGACCAAACTATTTCTGAGATCGTCGATCAAATGATGAAACTTGGTCACACCCGTATGCCCGTATGGAAAGAAAATGCTGACAATATTATTGGCATTCTCCACGCCAAAGATCTCTTCGCTGCGATGCAGAAAACCGGCGGCGACTCAACGAAGATTGTTCTTGATGATATTCTAAGTCCAGCATGGTTTGTGCCCGACACCCGCCCGCTTGATGATCAACTCAATGCATTCCTGCGGCGCAAAACCCACTTTGCCATTGTGGTAGATGAATATGGCGAGGTCCAAGGCCTGATCACACTTGAAGACATCATTGAGGAAATTGTTGGCGAAATAAATGATGAGCATGACAATGTGGCCTCGCGCGCCCGTCAGAAGCCCGATGGCTCATACATCGTTGACGGCACTTTGCCATTGCGCGACGTCAACCGGGCTTTTGATTGGCAATTACCCGATGATGAAGCCACAACAGTTGCAGGACTTGTTATTCATGAAGCGCGCGCCATTCCTGAAGTTGGTCAAGTCTTCAATTTTCATGGCTTCCAATTTGAAATCTTAAAGCGCCGCCGCCATCAAATCGTATCTTTGCGTGTAACCCCGGAAAAGAAAATTCAAACCGGAGCTGAGGATTGAATAGCCAGCGCATGAACCCGCGCCCGTAATTCGTCTGCCAAAACCGTGTTTATCATCCGGTGCTGAGCGACGCGGCTTTGTCCGCGAAACTCTTCCGAAGCAATAATCACGCGAAAATGGCTTTCGCCCATCGCATGGGCCCCTGCGTGGCCATGGTGTTGATAAGATTCGTCGATCACACTAAGAGATGTTGGCGAAAATGCCGTGATCAATTTATCCTGTAGTTTTAATGCCACTGGTCCTAAATCCATATCACGTGTCCTTTCGTTTAATGTTGCAGCAAATCATCTAGAAGACCAATATCACGTCCCATGAAACTTGATTCCAAATTCTTTGACAAAATCCGCATTAAATCTGGCTCTGATAAGAAGCAGCCTGCCGCCATTGCCAATTGTGAATGGCCGGGATGCGATAAGCCGGGTCGCCATAAAGCCCCAAAGGGTCGAGGCGCAGAAGGCCAGTTTTTCACCTACTGCACCGCCCATGTGCAGGAGTATAATAAGTCATATAACTACTTCAATGGCATGAAAGACGATGATGTGGCGGGCTTCCAAAAAGATGCCCAGACAGGTCACCGACCAACCTGGAAGCGCGGCCAAGCTGTTCCCCCAAGCGTTGGCGGAACCAGGCGACCGGTGCGCAATGCCAAAGATCATTTTAATCTGTTCACTGAAAAAGAAACTTATGTAAAGCCAGAGCGCAGTTTGCGTCGTGGCGAGCTCAAGGCGCTAAACACCTTGGGTCTCGATGAAACCGCAACGGCGGAAGAAGTGAAAAAACAATATAAGATTCTTGTGAAGCGGCTTCACCCCGATGCCAACGCCGGCAGCCGGGAAAATGAAGACACTTTGCAATCGGTTATTCAAGCGCATGATCTTCTCAAAGCCTCAGGCTTTTGCTGATCTTGCCCTTAAACCCAGAACCCCGTAGAACCCACCCCATAAACCATACGTAAAACCAAAAAAGAAGAATTGTCCCATGAGTGCAGCGTCTGCCAGTGAGCTTCTTGGCTCTCCTACTGAAAAAGTATCGATTGAAAAACTCTTCGGTTTTGCGTCAAAAATGCCGGTCATGGGTTTCAAGGATCGTACAGAAAATGTGCCCGATCTTGATCCTGATTATCTCTTTAACCGCGAAACCACGCTTGCTATTCTTGCAGGCTTTGCGTTCAATCGCCGCGTGATGATTTCGGGCTATCACGGCACTGGCAAATCCACACACATTGAACAAGTCGCAGCGCGTCTTAACTGGCCATGTGTGCGGATTAACTTGGATAGCCATATCAGCCGGATTGATCTCATCGGCAAAGACGCCATTGTTTTGAAAGACGGTAAGCAGGTTACCGAGTTTAAAGAAGGCATTTTACCATGGGCCTATCAGCATAACGTAGCCCTCGTATTCGACGAGTATGATGCTGGCCGTCCAGATGTGATGTTTGTTATCCAACGTATTCTAGAATCTTCTGGCAAGTTGACCTTGCTAGATCAATCCCGCGTCATTCGCCCGCATGAGTCGTTCCGGTTATTTGCCACTGCAAATACTGTAGGTCTTGGTGATACCACCGGCCTTTATCATGGCACGCAGCAAATCAACCAAGCCCAGATGGACCGCTGGTCAATCGTCTGCGCTTTAAACTATTTGCCGCATGCCCATGAGACCGGCGTTGTTCTCGCCAAAGTGCGCTCATTCCAAAACGACGCTGGCAAGAAAACCGTGGCAAACATGGTTCGCGTCGCTGATCTCTCGCGGAACGCATTTGTGCAGGGTGATCTTTCAACTGTCATGAGCCCACGCACCGTGATCACGTGGGCGCAAAACGCTGAAATTTTCGGTGATGTTGGTTTTGCTTTCCGGCTTACGTTCCTCAATAAATGCGATGAAATGGAACGCGCCCTTGTGGCCGAATTCTATCAGCGTTGCTTTGGTGAAGAATTGCCAGAATCATCCGCCCACATCGCTATCGCTTAAACTTTGTAATCTGAGCAAAATCCATGGCCGCAGAAAAAGAGGATCGCGCCGAACGTTTCAAGCGTATCCTTGGAACAGCCATGAAAACCATTGCCGAGGATCCAGAGCTTTCGGTGACCTTTGGCAATGATCAACCAACCCTCATTGGCAATCGCGCTAAACTTCCCCAAGTGAATAATCTTTTTGCCGCCCGCGAGATTTCAGTAACGCGGGGGTTAGCCGATAGTTTTGCGCTTCGTGTCTCTAATCATTCGGACCAAATCCATAGCCATTATCAACCCGTTGGTAAAAACGCTCGTGCGGTTTTTGAAACTGTAGAGCAAGCCCGCGTCGAGGCCTTAGGCGCTAACGCGATGCCGGGCATGGCGCTCAACCTGACCGCAATGCTCGATGAGCGCTACAGCAAAACTGTGGTCAACCGGTCGAGTAACCGCAAAGATACGCCACTTGAAGAAGCGGTAGCTTTGATCGTCCGTGAAAAACTAACCGGATTAAAACCACCCGCCAGTGTAGCAAGTTACGTTGATTTATGGCGGCCATGGGTGGAAGAAAAAGCCGGAGCCCAATTGGGCACTCTTGGTGATAGCATTCATGATCAAGCAGCTTTTGCGCGGCTCTCACGTGATGTGATTGCTGCCCTCGATATGGCCGACGAATTGGGCGATGACCCTGATAAATCTGATGAAAATGAAGAGCAAGACACCGAAGAAGATGGTGGCCAGCGCGAAGAATCGCCCGATGGTGAAGAACAAGAAAGCCAACAATCCGCCGCAGAAGAACTAGAAGATTCTGAAGGCGATACTGATGCATCCGAAATGGACGCCCAGCAAATGGATGTGGAAGACACCGCAGATGATGCTGACGGCCAAGAGCAAGATGACGGCGATGAACCATGGCGGCCACAGCTACCATTCTCTTCACTCTCCAATGATGATTTTTACAAAGTCTATGGCAATGCCAATGACGAAGAAATCAATGCCGAAGAACTCTGCGATGCCGAAGAGCTGACACGCCTCCGCAATTATCTCGATAAGCAATTGGCAAGCTTGCAAGGTGTTGTTGCCCGCCTCGCAAATCGCTTACAACGCCGCCTGATGGCACAACAAAACCGGTCTTGGGATTTCGACCTTGAAGAAGGTGTGTTGGATTCAAGCCGCCTGATGCGGGTGATTATTGACCCCACATCACCCTTGTCATTCAAGATGGAGCAAGACACCCAGTTCCGCGATACTGTGGTCACACTTCTTCTCGATAACTCAGGCTCTATGCGCGGGCGGCCGATTACGGTTGCTGCCACTTGTGCTGATATTTTAGCGCGAACCTTAGAGCGCTGTGGTGTGAAAGTGGAGATTTTAGGCTTCACCACGAAAGCTTGGAAAGGTGGCCAATCGCGCGAGAAGTGGCTTGCCGCTGGAAAGCCTGCCCACCCCGGTCGTCTCAATGATTTGCGCCATATTATTTACAAATCGGCTGACCAACCTTTGCGTCGCGCCAGACGGAATTTGGGCTTGATGATGCGCGAAGGGTTATTGAAAGAAAACATCGATGGCGAAGCGCTGATCTGGGCGCATAATCGCTTGCTTGCCCGCAATGAACAACGTCGCATATTGATGGTGATTTCGGATGGTGCACCCGTGGATGATTCAACGCTGTCCGTAAACTCCGGCAATTATCTCGAGCGGCATTTGCGTCAGGTTATTGCCGACATTGAAGGCCGCTCGCCGGTCGAACTTATCGCCATTGGTATCGGTCATGACGTAACCCGTTATTACAAACGTGCTGTCACCATTGTGGATGCCGAAGAATTAGGCGGCGCTATGACCGAAAAATTGGCCGAGCTTTTTGAAGAAACCGGCAGTCAATCAGGTGGCCGCAAATCCGCGAAACGATGATCAGCCGAGCATTCGTCTGTTTTTTGTTTGCGATAACTTTACACCCCGCAGCTTCGCATGCCGACCCTATTGAAATCACCGCCTCAACCCTTTCGCGCTTTGCCCTCCTCACCAACAAAGAAACCTTTGGCGCATTAGACTGGCGCGGTGGCTTGGAACTCACCAGCCCAGATAATGATTTCGGTGGCCTATCTGGCCTCGCGATGTCTGAGGATTGCAACGCATTTTACGCTGTCAGTGATCGTGGCCGTCTATTCACAGCAAGTGTGATTTACACCGATGGAAAACTATCAGGCGTTCGCAACGGTAAAACCGGAAAACTCCGCGATGCGCAAAGCAAAAAACTGGAAGGTAAAACCGCTGGCGATAGCGAAGGACTGGCTAATCTCGGCAATGGCAAAACGGCTGTTGCTTTCGAGCGCGGCGGCAACATCGGCGTTTATGACTTTAGCGGGCTTGGCTTCAAAGCCCCTTACGTAGACGCCAATGCCCCTAAAGAAATTGGTGAAGGTCCGTTCAATGGCCAGTTGGAATCCATTGGCTACTTTCAAGCCGGTCCCAACGCCGGGCAATTCCTGGCCATCGCTGAATCCAATTTTGATGCTAATGGCAATACCAAGGCTTGGGTTTGGGGCAAGACATCAGAAATCAATTTAAGTGTTGAGCGTTTCGGCGATTACCTCACCACTGATATTGTCATTGCCCCCAATGGCGATCTGTTTTTTCTGGAGCGCAATATTGGGCCCATAAGTCTTCCTGCTGCTGCTATTCGTTATTTGCCGTCACAAACCATCAAGGCGGGCGAGACCTTAAAACCAAAACTGATCTTTGAAGCGGGCATGCCATTTCACGCCATCGACAATATGGAAGGCTTAGGACTCTGTACTAAAGATGGCGAACAGCGCCTGACTATCGTTTCTGACAATAACTTTAACACCACGATCCAGCGGACCTTGCTTTTGCAATTTGCAGTAAGGCGCTAATATAAAAAAACCGCCCCAAATCCGGAGCGGTTTTCAAAAATCAAACGAAAGTGGAATTAAGCAGCTTTCAAGGCGGCTTCAACTTTCTTCGTGATTGAAGCTTTGAGCTTGCGGGCCTTGTCAGACAATTCATCCTTGGAAGCTTTCAGCAAGAAGGCATCCAAACCACCGCGATGCTCAACGGTCTTCAACGCAATGGCGCTAATCCGGAAACGATAGGTTAAGCCCATGGCATCGCTCATCAAGCTAACATTGCACAGGTTTGGAACAAACCGACGGCGGGTCTTGTTGTTAGCATGGCTCACATTGTTGCCAGCCATTGGGTTCTTTGCTGTGAATTCACATGTACGCGACATTTAATAAACTCCGATAAAACGATACTGCAGTGGAAACGGCCTGTTTCCCCGCAAATGTTGCGCTGTCTATAGATTGAGACCACGGCGGGGTCAAGCACCGATGGCAATTTAATCCGTACCGCATGTGAGTTTCATCATTTCCAAATTTGACACAGAATAGTTAACGGCCAACCCTGAATTTCTATCTAAAACCAGTCCAAGCGCTCAGTGTCTTGTGTGCCAACCCCGCACAACCCACTACAGCTTGTGAGAACAAAACCTGAAAATCGTAAGATTAGCGATTCGCTCCCCCTCTGTTCTCGCCTAGAACAAAAGGTTAAGATTAGCGCGCTATTTAACTTACTCTCTAAAAGTTTTCGTTCATCTTTGTGCGCATATCTTAAATTTCTGCGGTATCAGAATGCGCAAATGGCCGAACAATTGAACAGGCGCAACAAAGCAATAAATCATAACCTCGTTTTTTCTACAGGAACAAAAAATGAATCGCTGAGCAATAGCGATTCGGGCCGGGTTCGTTCACCCTTGAATCTATAAATTAATGGGTTGTATCATTGCGGCACAGCAAGCCCTAGACACTGAACATTGTTTCGGGTCATCTTCTCTCATGCAAACAACATCACAAAATTTAGAAATGATAATCGCCCAAGCGGCTGGCCGCGTACCGGCTGACTTAGTTATGAAGGGCGGCCGATTTTTTGATCTGGTCACTGGCCAATTAATTGCGTCCGACATTGCAATTTGCGGCGACCGAATTATCGGCACAAGTTCTGATTACCGGGGCACCACGGAAATCGATGCAACGGGCCAAATCATCGTCCCCGGTTTTATCGATACCCATCTTCATGTGGAATCTTCCCTCGTAACACCCGCCGAATTCGACCGCTG
>JAYUOP010000079.1:0-10779 GCA_043760745.1 Hyphomicrobiales bacterium | reverse complement strand
GCTACATTCCGACTTGGTTCTCCGCTGTGCATCCCAAGTATCGCACACCCTATCGCGCAATCGTGTTTCTTGTCCCGATTGCTTTGGCCTTCGCATTTACCTCAAACCTAGGTCAAGCCATCACGTTTTCGATCCTTTCGGGTGTGTTGCAATACACCTTCATGAGCATCAATATCGTGATGTTCCGGAACAAATGGCCTTTGGGGTCGATCCGACGGGGCTATGTTCACCCGTTTCACCCGATCCCAGCTATTGTATTGTTCATCCTTTGCTGTGTTACTTACTTTGCCATTTTCTTAGGATATGGCGCGCAGCTAACAGCAATGGTGGTGTTCTACATTATTGTTTCCGTATGGTTCCACTTCTATCGCTATCAATATGTGAAGCGCGGTGATCAATTCACCATGCCGTGGCCAAAACCTAAGGGTTATTGATCTCATAAACACCTCCCCGCCGCCACACGACAATCTCGTGTGGCGGTTTCTTTTTCCGAAGTAAAAAGTGAAGTAGGCTTAAAAGCGTGCAAATTATTCTCGCATCACTTGTCGCGGTTGCTTTGGCAATTTTGCTGTACCGCCGCTACATCAACTCTGAAGAACAGCAGAAACGCTATCCACACGAACTGTTTGCCCCGCTTGTGCCGCTGCTTGAAAATGCCAAAGTAGAGGCCACTGAGACTATTGGCACGAACCTACTCACAGGAAATTACAACGGGTTTCCGGTTCAAATAAAAACCATTGTCGATACCTTGAGCACCAGAAAATTACCTTCGCTTTGGTTGATGATCACAATTCCATTAAAGACTGCTGTTCCAGCCGTTTTCAATATAATGATGCGGCCCACTGGCCCTTCAACATTCTCTAACTTCGATAATCTGCCGCACACTATTCCAACTCCAGCAGGATTTCCATTGGATGCTGTCTTGCGGAGTGATTCAGAAAATTTCGCACCGCCAGTTGCGGCCATGAGAAACTGCCTAAAATCATTTGCAGAATCCCGCAGCAAAGAACTCCTCATAACGCCCAAAGGTGTGCGGATTGTTTTGCAAGCCGCAGAAGCAACCCGCGCGCGTTATGGCGTATTTCGGCAAGCTGATTTCGGCGACGTTTTTTTGAACCCAGAGCTGGTTAAGGAAACCATTGACCTTCTCGTTCAACTACACTCTGAAATATCTGGAACAGCTCCATGACAAAACCACCAAGAAATCCAAAACTCATTCTTATTGCCGCAGCCCTATTGCCAGGGTCAGGCCATGTTCTCTTAGGTCTCGCCCAGCGCGGGCTCCATTTTCTATTCTTTATGGTGGTTTTAGGTTGGGCAGGAAACAAGGTCATGCCTGAAACAGTAGGGTATTTCACCCGCCATGTCGGCGGCATTTTCATCTACGGAGTATCCATAATTGATGCATATAAAACCGCTCGCATTCGCTGGGAAACTTGGAAGTATGCAAAAGATGAAACTGTTCCTTAGTTTTGGCGTTTATCTATTTTTTTTGATCCCATCATTTGCATCTGAACAAATCTTAAGTGGCCCCGAAATCCAAACCACTCTTTCGGAAAACGTGTTTATCGGTGAGCACAACGATCAGCCAACCGAGCAAATATATCGCGCGAGCGGTGACACGTTTTATTCCGAGAATGGCAATCAATCGCAAGGTCGTTGGGAAGTACGAAGCGATGAATATTGCTCAGTTTGGCCACCCAGCAGCCATTGGTCATGCTTCGCCGTCGCTAAAGACGGAGACACTATAATCTTCACCTCCAAAAGTGGCCAGCGTTACGTTTCAGCCCTACGTCGCTAAACGCATAGCTCTCACCATCAGAATACCCTATGACGCGCCTTCGTTTTGCGTTTTGACAGGAGTTCTGATGAATGAATAAGTGGCCCGTGCATGCCAGCTGGAATGGCCCCATCGTGATGATTGGTTTTGGCTCAGTTGGACGCGGTTTACTTCCGCTTATCTTGCGTCACATCAAATGCCATCCGCAACAGATCACAATTATTGATCCCAGCGACGCATGGCGGCATCTTATTGATCAAGAGAACATCAACTTCATCAACAAGGGCCTCACCGAAAAAAACTTCACCAAAATTCTAAAGCCTTTGCTTTCCGCCGGACCCGGCCAAGCGCTAATTGTGAATGTGTCCGTAAACGTCAGTTCTCTCGAACTTATGGTTCTCGCGCGCCAAATGAATGCGCTGTACCTTGATACGGTCATCGAACCATGGCCCGGATTTTATTACAATCCTGAGCTCGATAACGCCGCCCGCAGCAACTATGCCATGCGTGAAAAAATGCTTCAGCTCGGCCGCGATTTAGGCCCGGGATCAACAGCTGTTTCTTGTTGTGGTGCTAATCCCGGTATGGTGTCTTGGCTGGTAAAACAAGCGCTGATCGACCTTGCCATCGACACAAAACTGAAATTCAAAACCCCAAAATCACGCGCCGATTGGGCGTCCCTCATGCAACGTGTTGGCGTTAAAGGCATTCACGTGGCCGAACGCGATACGCAAGTTTCTAACAAAATCAAACCCAACAACACCTTCGTCAACACTTGGTCCATCGATGGCTTCGTGTCGGAAGGATTGCAACCCGCTGAGCTCGGTTGGGGCACCCACGAAAAGAAACTGCCCACCAATGGCAAACGCCACAAGTCAGGCTGCAAAGCGGCAATCTACCTTGAGCGCCCCGGCGCTGATACCCGCACGCGCTCATGGGTTCCAAGCATCGGCCCGCAATTTGCCTTTCTTGTTACCCATAACGAAGCCATTTCAATCTCTGATTATTTCACCGTGAAGCAGGGCCGCAAAGCCGTCTACCGCCCAACCTGTCATTATGCTTACCACCCGGCAAACGATGCCCTCCTCTCGCTTCATGAAATGTTTGGCAATGGTGGCAATGTTCAACCCAACCAACATATTCTGACTGAAGATGAAATCATCGGCGGTGGCGATGAACTCGGCGTGTTCCTTTATGGCCACAAGAAAAACGCCTATTGGTATGGCTCCACCATCACTATGGCTGAAACTCGCAAATTAGCCCCTAACCAAAACGCAACGGGTATTCAGATCACGTCCGCTGTTCTCGCTGGATTAATCTGGGCGATTGAAAATCCAAATGCCGGCGTCGTCGAGGCCGATGAGATGGATTATCAACTCTGCCTCGAAGTTCAGCGTCCATACCTCGGCAAGGTCGAAGGCACCTACACGGATTGGACCCCACTCGTTGGTCGCGGCGAATTCTTTGCCGAAAAGCTTGACCGTGACGACCCGTGGGCATTCGCCAATATCATCGTGCTCTAGCAAAACTTGGTGTAAATAACTCCCATTCACTGGGAGAACCATCATGATTCGTAGCAGCATTGCCTTTGTATTTTCAACCGCCCTCGCAACCACTCTAGCCTTCGCCGAACCAAAGCACGGCATAGCAATGCATGGCGAACCGGCTTTGGCAGCGGATTTTAAAAACTTGCCTTATGCCAATCCAGACGCCCCGCAAGGTGGCGCATTGCGTCAGGCCGTTTCAGGATCATTTGATAGTGTCTCACCCTTCATATTAAAGGGCAGCGCTGCCACAGGCGTTCGGACCTATGTCTATGAAAGCCTACTCGGCCGCAACTGGAACGAAGCTTTTGGGCTTTATGGCCTGCTGGCCGAAAGCATTGACGTCTCCGATGATCGCCAAACCTTCACCTTCAAAATCCGCAAAGAAGCCAAGTTCAGTGATGGCACGCCAGTCACCGCAGCAGACGTGGTTTTCTCAATGGAAACCCTGCGCGATAAAGGCCGCCCCAATTACAAAAACTCATATTCCAAAATCACTAAGCTCGAAACACCTGATGACCACACAGTGATTTTTACGCAAGAAATTGGCGACCGCGAATTGCCTTTAATTGTCGGTGTCATGCCAATTCTCTCGAAAGCCTCATGGGCCACACGCGATTTTGCCGCCTCCACCCTTGATTCAATCATTGGTTCCGGCCCCTATGTGATGGCGGAAATCAAAGCCGGTGAATCGATTACATATAAAAAGAACCCTGATTACTGGGGCAAAAATCTGCCGCTTTCAAAAGGCCTGTGGAACTTCGAAACCGTTCGCTTCGATTATTACCGTGATGCCAATGCAGCCTTTGAAGCCTTCAAAAAAGGCGATGCCGACGTGCGCACCGAGGGCGATCCCCAGCACTGGGCCACGGGCTATGATTTCCCCGCTGTTAAAGATGGCCTCGTAACCCTTGAAAAAATCGAACAACGCTCGCCCGCACCCGCTTCCGGATTTGCCTTCAATACCCGCAAAAAAATGTTTGAAGATCCGCGCGTTCGCGAAGCCTTGCTCCTCGCATTTGATTTTGAATGGGCCAATGCGAACCTGTTTTCAAATGCATATCAGCGCACTTACGGATATTTTTCGGGCTCCGAATTATCCTCCAAGGCCAAAGCTGCTGATGCAACTGAACTTGGCATCATTGGAACCACAGGCGGCGGCGTTCGCGCTGACTTCTTAGATGGAACTTACGCCCTCCCTGTTAGCGATGGTTCAGGCCGCGACCGCAAACAATTGAAAAAAGCGGTCGACTTGTTAGCCGCTGCCGGATGGACGGTGAAAGATACAGGCCTCGTCAATGCCGCTGGTGAAAACCTCAGTTTTGCGATCACATTGCCAAGCAAAGACGCCGAAAAAATCGCATTGCATTATCAACGCACTCTAGAGCAAATCGGCGTCAAGGTCGAAGTCCGCATCGTAGATTCAACGCAGTTCACGGCCCTGCAAAAAACCTATGATTACGACATGATCCCGGTCACATGGTTTAACTCGCTTTCCCCCGGCAATGAGCAAAAACTCTATTTTGGCTCGGATGGTCGCACCAAAGAAGGTACGCGCAATTACCCCGGCATCGCCGATAAAAACGTCGATAGCGCCATTCAAGCGATGCTTGCTGCCAAGTCGCGCGAAGAATTTGCCTCTGCCGCCCGCGCCGAAGATCGTTTGCTGATGTCCGGTTTTTACATCATCCCGTTTTATGATGCCGGTGGCCAATGGGTTGCCCGCTGGAATTACATCGGCCGCCCCGAAGCCCAACCTTTACCTGGCTTCGAAGGCACAACCCTCTGGCGGAACCCATAATGGTTCTACAAGTAGAAATCGTATCGGACGTCATTTGCCCCTGGTGTTTTTTGGGAAAACGCAGGCTGGACAAAGCGTTAGCCGCAATACCTGAGATCGCGGTTGATATCCGTTGGCGGCCATTCCTGCTCGACTCCACTTTGCCTTTAGCAGGCATAGATCGCCAAGAATACATGACCCGGAAATTCGGCGCTGAACGGCTTAAAACCATCCATGATCCGCTCATCGCAGCTGGCAAAGAAGATGGCGTTCCGTTTCAGTTTGATAAAATCACCCGCACGCCAAACACTTTAAACGCCCACCGCCTCATTCGCTGGGCGCATGACGCTGGCAAACAAACCGAAATCGTTGAAGCCCTATTCTGCGCATACTGGCGCGATGGCCGCGATATTGGCAACACAGAAACTTTGATTGAGATCGCCACCGCCCATGGCTTAGATTTAGCTAATGATTTCAATAGTGAACGCGACCAAAAAGAAGTCTTACATGAAATCGCTGAAGCGCAATCAATGGGCATAACCGGCGTCCCCACCTTCGTCATAAACCGCCGTCACGGCCTATCCGGCGCACAACCAGCTGAAGTATTGATTGAGGCGTTTCGGGAGTTGGCGGCAGCTTCCGCGTAAGCTCACCCCGCCAATTTCACCAAATTCTGCATCAAAAGCCGCGTCCCCTTGAGCCGCTCTTCCGGCGTGTGCCAGTTCCTCATGATGACGAGTTTCATATCCGCCGGGCGCAATTTCGCCAAAGTACCTTGCCCGTTGATCCATTCGACCAAGGCTGTTGGGTTCGGGAATATGCCATTCCGGAACGCAATCACTGCGCCCTTTGGCCCAGAATCCACATTTGAAACATTCGCCTTTCGGCACAGCAATTTGATCGAAACCACAGCTAACAAATGCTGAACCTCTTCCGGCGGGCGGCCAAAGCGATCATGCAATTCAGCACCAAAGCCATCCAAATCAACCTGCTCAACCAAATCTGCCAGGCGCCGATAGAGCCCAAGCCGAACTTGCAAATCCTTCACATAATTTTCGGGGATCAGCACCGAGGTTCCAATATTTATTTGCGGTGACCAGGTTCCAGCCGCTTCGACAGCGCCGCCATCATCGCGCATATTAGCAACGGCTTCTTCAAGCATAGATTGATAAAGCTCGTAACCAACTTCCTTAATGTTTCCGGTCTGCTCTTCACCCAACAGATTACCAGCACCCCGCTGATCCAAATCATGGCTTGCCAATGTAAATCCAGCGCCAAGTGAATCTAACGACTGCAAAACCTTCAAGCGGCGTTCGGCAGTTTCCGTCAGTGTTTTCTTAGGCGGCGTTGTGAATAAGGCATAAGCCCGTTGCTTCGAACGACCAACCCGTCCACGTAATTGATAAAGCTGCGCCAACCCAAAAATATCGGCGCGGTGAATAATCAGCGTGTTGGCGGTTGAAATATCAAGCCCTGATTCAACAATAGTGGTGGACAACAACACATCAAATTTCCGATCATAAAACCCAGACATAATGTCTTCCAATTCCGTCGGCGCCATTCGGCCATGCGCCGCCCGGAACTTCACCTCAGGCACATTCTCACGCAGGAATTCTGCAATTTCATCAAGGTCCGAAATCCGCGGCACCACATAGAAACTCTGTCCGCCGCGGAAATGCTCGCGTAGCAAGCTTTCGCGAATAATCACAGGATCAAATGGTGAGATATAAGTCCGCACCGCAAGACGGTCTAACGGCGGCGTGGTAATCAACGACAACTCGCGCACGCCAGACAATGCCAATTGCAAGGTCCGTGGGATTGGCGTTGCGGTCAGTGTCAACACATGCACATCAGCCCGCATTTCTTTCAAACGCTCTTTATGCTTCACGCCAAAATGCTGTTCTTCGTCAATAATCAAAAGACCAAGATCACGGAACTTGATACTATCACTGAGCAGCGCATGCGTGCCGATGATGATATCAACCTCACCAGAAGCAACGCGCTCTTTGACCGCTTTCAATTCCTTAGCGCCAACCAATCGTGACGCTTGCCCAATATTCAACGGCAAGCCCTTAAACCGCTCAACAAAATTCTTGTAATGCTGGCGGCTGAGCAAAGTTGTCGGCACGACCACAGCGACCTGCTTACCATTCATCGCCGCCACGAATGCCGCCCGCAGCGCAACTTCAGTTTTGCCAAAGCCCACATCGCCGCACACCAACCGGTCCATAGGCCGACTCTTTTGCAAGTCCTCCAAAACGGCTTCAATCGTTGTAAGCTGATCCTCGGTTTCTTCGTAAGGGAAGCGCGCGCAGAACTCATCGTAAGCGCCTTCTGGCGGTGGCAAGATCTCGCCCGCCTTTAGTTCCCGCGCCGCAGCAGTCTTAATCAGTTCATTGGCAATCTCGCGAATGCGCTCTTTCAGCCGCGCCTTTTTCGCCTGCCAAGCGCCACCGCCCAATTTATCAAGCTGCGCGCTTTGCTCGTCCGATCCATAGCGCGATAACAGTTCAAGATTTTCGACCGGAATGAACAACCGATCATTGCCAGCATAAATCAGCAGCAGGCAATCATGCGGCGCACCTTGCACCTCAATCGTGCGCAAGCCCTCAAAGCGCCCGATGCCATGATCCACATGCACAACTAAATCGCCCGGCGAAAGCGAGGAAAGTTCAGATAAGAAATCCGCCGCTTTCTTATTCTTGCGCGACTTGCGAACCAGCCGATCACCCAGAATATCTTGTTCGGCAATAATGGTAAGATCAGGCGTTTCAAAACCTTCTTCCAAAGGCAAAATCACCAGCGAAACAATCGCCGGATCAATCGTTTGCGCTTCTGTCCATTCCGCCGTCGTGACCAAAGGTGCCAAGTCATGGTCCTTCAGAATTGTATAAAGCCGCCCTTGTGACCCTTCCGTCCAACTCGCAATAATTGTGCGCTTGCCCGCTTTGCGCAAGTCTTCCGTGTGAATACGAACCGCATCATAAATACTAGCGCCCTGCTGCCCGCGCTCAGCCGCAAATGACCTCCCTTTGCGCCCACCAAAAGAAATCGCAGAACTCTCCGGACTTTCAAATGGCGAAAACAAAACATGCGCCCGGTCCGCCAAGCGTTCGGTCCATTCGATAGGTGTTAGATACAAAGTTTCGGGTTGAATAGGCTTGTAAGGTGCAGCGCCAAAACTACCCTTGGTCTGCGCTTCCTTCCGTGCATCATAAAACTCAGCGATTTGTTCGTGCCGCGCGGCCATCGCTTCTTCAGTGGCATGGGCCAGAGAGATCACCGCATTCGGCATGTAGTCCAAAAACGTCGTCAGGCGATCATGAAAAAGCGGCAACCAATGTTCCATGCCCTGATAACGGCGACCCGATGTAACACTTTCATAAAGCGCATCATTCATATCCATGCCGCCGAATGCTGCCGCATAGTTGCGCCGGAAAATGCTTATCGTGGCGTCGGACAAAGTGGCTTCATTGGCGGGGTTGAGCCGCAAACCTTTGAGCGATTTGGTCGAGCGCTGGGTTTCCACGTCAAACGCGCGAATGGTCTCCAGAGTATCGCCAAAGAAATCGAGCCGAACCGGGTAAGGTGCTCCCGGCGGATAAATATCGATAATCCCCCCGCGCACCGCAAAGTCGCCGGGGTCCACCACATTGCTCGCTCGCGAAAACCCATTGTTCGCCAAAAACAATTGCAGCTTATCACTGTTGATGTTGCGTCCCGGCGCCAGCGTCATAGTAGCGCCGCCAATCACTTCGCGCGAAACCACCCGCTGCAAAATCGCATTCACCGTGGTCAAAAACAGCCGTGGTGTTTCCATAGGCTTTGCCAAGGCGGCGAGCGTTGCCGTGCGCCGCGCCAGGATGTCGGCCGACGGTGACACCCGGTCATAAGGTAAGCAATCCCACGCCGGAAAACGAATGGATTTTAAATCTGGCGCGAAGAATGCAAGTTGATCCGAAAGGGTCGCCAAATGCTGATCATCAACACACACATGAACCAGCCCGCGCGCACCCGCCATTGCAACAAGCTCTGGAATGATCAAGCCATCTTGCCCACCAGCCACACCAGACAGCGCAATGCGACCCGAAGTTTCAATGCGAGTGCGGAGACGGTCGAGGGCAATTTTGGTTTCAGAAGTCATGGTTCTGGTTTCCCTCCCTCTTGTGGGCGAAGTCATCGCATTTCGCCACCAAAGGGACCTCATCCGGCCTTCGGCCACCTTCTCCAATGGAGAAGGGACAAAGTTGGAATTCTCCCTTCTCCATTGGAGAAGGTGGCGCAACGCGCCGGATGAGGTCCCTAACCAGGAAGGAAAATTTCTTGTCGATACGCATAAAACTAACCCGGCCTAAAATTCAAAACGCGAGTCAGCAGCGGCGATTGAAATTCAACCGGAATTTCCGTTTGCCGTGTAACCCACGCCAACATTTCTTGATCTGGATATTCCATGATCGCCGCAAACTCTGCGATATCCGCATTCGGCAAATCAGCAAGATTGGCGGTTGCAAAGCCACCAATGATGATATCCATCTCTTTTATGCCGCGATGCGTGGCCCGCCACAGCAGCCTTTTGCGGTCAATCGACAAATTTTGCGAATTATTGTTCATGATCGCACCTGTTAGCCTTTTCCACCCTTGCACTGCAACCCGGAACCAACGAAATTAGCGCCATGCGTCCATCCATCCTCAATGATTTATTTGCTGATATTATCGGCCTCAAAGGCATTGGCGATAAAATGGCAAAACTGTTTGCAAAGTTGTTGCGCCCCGCTTCTGGCGAAACCGCAAATGCTCGCATTATTGATCTCATTTTGCGTGTGCCAACGGGCCTTGTGGACCGCCGCCTGCGCACCACAATCGCTGATCTGCCAACCGACGGTATCGTCACCGTAGAAGTCACCGTTGGCGATCATTATCCGCCACCACCGTTTAACAAGCGCCTCCCTTACCGCGTGGAAGTCTTCGATACGACGGGGCAATTGACCCTCGTTTTCTTCAAAGCCTTCACTGATCATATCAAGCGTCTTCTGCCCCACGGCGAAACCCGTTTCATTTCAGGAAAAATTGACTGGTATGGCGCCGAACCACAAATGGCCCATCCCGATTACGTGGTGTCAGCCGAAGATTACGCCAAGCTACCATTGATTGAGCCGATCTATCCGTTGACTGCCGGCCTGCCACCAAAAGTTATGGCGAAGGCAGCAGCCGCCGCAAGTAACAAGCTCCCACTGCTCCCTGAATGGCAAGATGCCGCTTGGCTGGCGCAACAAAAATGGCCGAGCTTCGGTGTGGCTTTGCGAAACCTACATCAGCCTATCGACCCCGCAGTGCTTGCCCCCGGCTCGCCCGCCCGCGAGCGCTTGGCCTATGACGAACTCCTCGCCAATCAGTTGGCCTTAAGCCTCGTCCGCCGTCACATGAAAAAAACCCGTGGCCGCGTCTTCAAAGGAACTGGTGACCTCCGCGCCAAAATAATCGCCGCCCTACGCTATAGTTTGACCAATGCTCAAACCGCTGCAGTGGCCGAAATCCTGCGCGACATGGCCGCCCCCGAGCGCATGTTACGTCTGCTGCAAGGCGATGTCGGATCAGGAAAAACCGTCGTTGCTTTGCTCGCTCTTGCCACTGTAATTGAAAGTGGTGCGCAAGGCGCACTCATGGTGCCAACCGAA
>JAYUOP010000078.1:0-10810 GCA_043760745.1 Hyphomicrobiales bacterium | reverse complement strand
CTGGTTACACAACGCGCGGAAACATCGTGGCGCAAGGTGGCAGTGCTGGCGGCATGTTGATGGGGGCTGTTGTGAATATGGCGCCAGATTTATTCCGTGGAATTGTAGCCGAAGTTCCATTTGTCGATGTGCTCACAACGATGCTGGATGATACACTACCCCTCACCCCGCCGGAATGGCCGGAATGGGGAAATCCAATTGAGAGTGCGAGCGCTTATGCCAATATCGCGGCCTACTCGCCAATCGATAATGTCTCAGCGATGTCTTACCCCCATTTGCTGGCCGTTGGCGGATTGACTGACCCTCGCGTCACCTATTGGGAGCCAGCGAAATGGGTGGCCCGTTTACGCGAGCTTCGCACCAATGATAATTTACTCCTGTTGAAAACCAACATGGGAGCAGGCCACGGCGGCGCATCCGGGCGGTTTGACCGATTAAAGGAAGTAGCATTTGTGTATGCGTTTGGGATGAAGGTGGCGGGGGTGGTTTGAGGAATGATCACAGTCACAAAAAGTGCCGGAGAAAATTGCTTATTTCTGATTGCTTTAGCTATTGGTCATTTCGAAAAGATAACTTCGGACAGGTCCTCAGCAAATAATAATGCTTCGGCTATGCTCAACACTACTTGGCAACTTTATCAACAAATACGATGCAATAGACTTGAACTTATAGCCGCCGGACTTGATGAAAGATGGCTGGATGAATTCAAAGCGCAATTGCATTCATTTGAAACAACCAGGCATGAAAATTTACACGCATACGATCCTAGACCCGGAAAAAACCCAAATAAGGTTCATCAACAGGTTAGTCAAAATGGCTTAACAATAGCCGTTGATTCAACTTCAATTGTTCCGCTTGGGCCAACAGAAGTATTTCGTGGCAAAATCAATCTTTACACTTTGTATCAAAAACTAAAGTTTGCGGAGCCGAAATTTAAAGAGTTTTGGGGAACAAAAATTTACCCACGCAATGAATTTTAGCTAGTGCGTTTTGAATTGAGACATAAACCGATTTACGTAACTGGTCCCTCCGCCTTGTGAGGGAACTTTCTGAAACTGGATCCACCCAATATCAAAACGCCCTAGCAGGTAAGCTGCATCAAGTTCTGAACTCTTGCTATCACTCGCCAATGCGCCGTGAATTGGAACAGTGCACTTCAAAAGTTGCGCCTTTTCAAATTATAAATTCTCACCCTTCCCCCATTGGGGGAAGGTGGCGCGGGATGCAACGGATGAGGGACTTTGGGCGAGGAATTATGCCAATAATTCGATGTATTTGTATTGAGCCAAGGCCCTCATCCGCCCGTTGGGCACCTTCCCCCAACGGGGGAAGGCTAATATGTGAAAATCCCCTGCCGCAACGAGAAATGGATAAAAGAAGCCTTCTAAGGATTTGACCTCATTACGGTATCGGTATATAAAAGTAATACTTTTAAATACCGGAGGTCCATCATGAGCATGAAAGCGGTTTCAGTTAAGTTATCGGCGGAGGAGCATGCGCGGGTGGCTGCTTTGGCAGGAAAAATGGACCGTAGCGCACATTATTTCATGCGAGAAGCTATTTTGGAACATTTGGCGCGTGAAGAATGGCGCATTAGTTTTGAGGAGGAGGCCGAAGCTGCTTGGGTTCACTATAAAACAACGGGTGAGCATCATACGCTTGAAGACTTGGAAGAGTGGGCGAAGAAACCCGATGGACCGTTACCACCATGCCGCAAGTCATAATTTCGATGGCTGCTTCAAGTCATCTTCGTAGCATTCGTCGTTTTTATGATGATCCGCAAATTGGCGATAAAGCTGTTGGAGCTATAAATGCTTCAATTCGGTTGCTTATTTTAAGCCCTCGCGCAGGGAGGCCTATCAAGAATAGGCCCAGCCTTCGCGAGCGCGTTATCGCCTTTGGAAACCAAGGCTTTGTAGCACTTTACAAATTTGATCAGACTACTGATGAAATTATGATTTTGGCAATCCGCCATCAGCGCGAGGCAGGGTATCGACAAAATGTTACTACACCGGAGCAATAATTATGCTGCTTGATGCTTTTAAATCTTCGTTGCTGATTGTTGATGTTCAGGAGCGATTGCTGCCGGCGATGGCAGAGCCTACGCTGGTTTTGGCACGGACGGGGATTTTATTGAAGGCGGCGGCGGCGCTAGATGTTCCGGTGACGATTTCGGAACAATATTCGAAGGGGCTTGGCAAAACAGTTGTCGACCTTGCCGATCCGCGTGCGTTGGTTTTTGAAAAGCTGACGTTTTCTTGTTGGAAAGATGAGGCGATGCGGAAGCATTTTATTGGCCTGCATGAAAGTGGGCGACCGCTGGTGATCGTGGCGGGCATCGAAGCTCATGTCTGCGTTCTGCAAACTTGCATTGATTTGGCGAACGCGGGGTTTGGGGTTTTTGCTGTGGCGGATGCGATTTCTTCACGGAAACTGGCTTCAGCGGATTTGGCATTCGCCCGAATGCGCGAAAATGGCGTTCAGATCATTAACGCTGAAATGGCGGTCTTTGAGCTGATGGAACGAGCTGGAACAGTGGTGTTTAAGGAATTATCGGGGTTGATTAAGTAGCACTACCCGCGACAAAGGCTACGCTTTTATACCGCTTACCGATTTGACAAATCCTGCTCAATGGCGTTTCTATTGTGCATCGCAAAATTTAGGAAACACCATGGCCAAAATTGATTTTAACTGGGAAGATGCGCTCGACCTCGAGAGTTGGTTGACGGATGAGGAGCGGATGATCCGGGACGCGGCACGAGCGTTTGCGCAGGATAAATTGCAGCCACGGGTGAAGTCAGCATTTCGCGAGGAGCGCTTTGATCCCGAGATCATGACCGAGATGGGGGCTATGGGTTTTCTCGGCATGATGACGGCGGAGAAATATGGTGGCTCTGGTTTGGGCTATGTGGCTTACGGGCTGGTGGCGCGCGAGATCGAGCGGGTTGATAGTGGTTATCGCAGCGCCATGAGTGTTCAAAATTCATTGGTGATGCATCCGATTGAAGCTTATGGCACCGAGGCGCAGAAGCTTAAATATCTTCCGAAGTTGGCCACTGGCGAAATGATCGGTTGTTTTGGGTTGACGGAACCTGATGCTGGATCTGATCCCGGCGGCATGAAAACCAATGCGGTTAAAACCTCCAATGGTTATGTGCTCAATGGTGCGAAGATGTGGATTTCAAATTCGCCGATAGCCGATATTGCCATTGTTTGGGGCAAGCTTGATGGCGAGATCCGCGGCTTTATTGTTGAGCGCGGCATGAAAGGTTTCACGACGCCTTTGATTGAAGGCAAGATTTCTTTGCGCACTTCGATTACCGGCGAAATTGTTTTGCAAGATGTGGAAGTAGGTGAAGATGCGCTGCTGCCAAACGTTAAGGGATTGGGTGGGCCATTTGGCTGCTTGAACAAGGCGCGGTTTGGTATTGCTTGGGGCGTTATGGGAGCGGCTGAAGATTGCTGGCATCGGGCGCGGCAATATACATTGGACCGCCACCAATTTGGAAAACCATTGGCGGCTACACAATTGGTGCAGAAAAAACTGGCTGATATGCAGACGGAGATTTCTTTGGGCTTGATGGGTTGCTTGGCATTGGGGCGCGGGTTAGAGCGCGGCACACTTGCACCACCCGCCATCTCGCTGATGAAGCGCAACAACTGCGGCAAAGCTTTAGACGTGGCACGGATGGCGCGGGACATGCACGGCGGCAATGGTATTTCGGAAGAATATCATGTGATCCGCCATATGGTGAACCTTGAAACAGTGAACACATATGAAGGAACCCATGACGTGCACGCGCTCATCTTGGGCCGGGCGCAAACGGGGTTACAGGCGTTTCAGTGATGAGGATTGCGTTAGCTGATCCGCGCGAACACGTCTTTCGCGGATTTCTGCAAGCAAGCGATGATTATGCGGCCTCACTTTATCCAGCGGAGAGCAATCACATGCTGGATATCGAAACTTTGCTGAAACCAGAGATGCATTTTTATGGCGTGTGGCGGGGTGAGGTCGCCGTTGGCTGCGGTGGATTTTGGACGTACACGGATTATATTGAAATTAAGCGCGTTTGGATTGATCCGGCTGTGCGGGGGAGCGGATTATCGCGGGCGCTGATGGGGCATTTGGAGGCCACGGCGAAGAGCAAGGGTTTTAAAACTGCGAGATTGGAAACTGGGGTTTCGCAAGCGGAAGCCTTAAGTCTTTATCGCGCGCTAGGGTATGTTGAACGACCGCCGTTTGGTGGCTATAGGCTTGATCCCTTGAGTGTGTTTATGGAAAAAACATTGTGACACCGCCCAACCCCCTCCTTGATATGTTGCGCCATGCCGTTGTGCATACGCCTTATTATGCGGCACAGGATTGGGCGAAGGACTTTCGCAACGGCAAGAATATTGAGTTTAAAGATATTCCGATATTACCACAGAGCGAGACGAAGAAACACACAGACAAATTTTATAGCACTTGGGTTCCACCGGAAGATGGTGCAATCATTGAGAAATTCACATCAGGTTCGACAGGAGAACCAACACGAATTCTGAAGACAGCGAAACATTTTCATTTCAATACGTTGGAAAATCGACGGTTGAAAAACGGATGGGGATTGGAGGATCATCTTAATACGGTCCATTCAAAATCGCCCAAGGGTGAAACAACTGGTGAAATCGTTTCCCTAAAAACCTCTGGCATTGGCTTGAAAACTTGGACCATAAAATCCTTTCACTCGAAGTTGGTTTCCGACCTCATAATAGAAAAAAATGCCTCCCACTTACATGGCTATCCGAGCGTAGCACTTGGCGTGCTTCTGCAACGACCAGACATTGATCTTCGGCTTATCTCCACGGTCGGCGAGACAATTCCCCATGAATTGAACGCTCTTGTTGCGGAGCGTGCCGGGCTTCGCTTTCTTGATTCCTTTGGCAGCATTGAAACCGGAATTATCGCAATTAAATGTTCGCTCTGCGAACAGTACCACATTGCAAATAGGCACCTTCTCTTAGAAGTCATTGATGATCGCGGCCATCCCGTTCTACCGGGGGAAATCGGTCGCTTGGTACTAACGACTTTGTTCAATACAGCAATGCCACTCATTCGTTATGATATTTGTGATTTTGTCATTCTTTCAGAAAATTCAACCTGCCAAAATGGACAAATTGGATTTGCAAAAATCATTGGCCGCGAAAAAGATTTGTTCAAGCTTGCGGATGGTTCGCGCGTAACGCCGATGTTTGATGGTAGTGAAATGTTGGCGCTTGGAGTTGTGCGTTGTAAATTGGTGCAAGTTTCATTGCTGAGTGTTGAAGTGCAATACATAAAACGAAATGCAGAAATAGTTGTGCCTTCGCTGGCATTTCAAAACATTATCGACAAATGGATTTCCCCAACACTCCGCGCTATACCGATTGAGGTCTCCGAATTGCTGCCCGGACCAAATGGAAAATATCGCATGCATGAGTGCTTGATCTAAATACTTCGTATAAAGAATATTATCGGATTATTCGGTGCGAGTAGTAGTTTTACTGCCATGGCGATGCAAACGATCACGAGTAATGGACGGATGAGGTTTGCGCCTTTTTTCATGGCGAGGGTTGAGCCTAATTGCGCGCCGATGAATTGCGCTATGCCCATGGCAAGGCCGATAATGATCACTATTTTTCCAGAAAAGGTGAAGACCAAGAGTGCTGCGATATTTGATGTGAAGTTTAAGAGCTTTGTGTTGGCGGAAGCTTTGAGAATGCCTTGGCCAAGCAGCGACACAAAAGACAACATGAAGAATGAGCCGGTGCCGGGACCGAAGATGCCATCATAAAATCCGATAGATGGGGCGAGGCCGTAGGTAAATTTTGACTGCGCCATGCGGGGCGTTGATGGCTCATTGGAAAGCTTCGGCGACAAAGCAAAATAGACGGCCATTGTGATCAACAATATTGGCAAGGCAGCGGAGAGAAATTTGGTTGGCGCATAGCTGATAGCGGCAACACCGAGAGCGGCTCCCAAAAATGTGGAGGCAATAGCGGGGGCGTTTTCGCGCCAATTGATGTGGCTTTTGCGGGCGTAAGCGATCGTGGCTGACGCCGTGCCAAATGTGCCTTGGAGTTTATTGGTGGCGAGGGCTGATACGGGATCAAGGCCCGCCAGCAATAATGCGGGAAGACAAAGCAGTCCGCCGCCGCCCGCAATCGCATCAACAAACCCAGCGATGAGGCCAACCGCCACGAGCAATAAAAGAGTAGTGATTTCAAATTCCATCACAGCGATTTTCCAGCGACCAATCCAGCAATCAGCATCCGCAGACTGCTTTCGAGGGCTGCTTCCGGCTCGACGTATGGCGGAATCCTGCGTTCGATGCGCAACATAGAGAGGCCATGCACCGTCGACCACACTAAAAGTGCGGCATTGCCCACTTTATTGGCGCCAACAATCTTGGCAACGGAAAGTTCAAGTTGCTCCCATGCCGCAAAAGATGCCGAAGCAAGTGCTGGCGTCATGGCACATTCAGCTTTGCTGCCAAACATAAGGCCATAAACGGCTGAATTTGCCTGAGCAAAACGAAGATATGCCCGACTCATGGCCAACAAACGACCTTCCGGCGTTTGATCAGAAGATTTATCAGCGTGTTCGGCCAAACTATCGACAAAGCTTTGGAAACCACGCGCGGCGATTTCTCCGAACATTTCCGCAAGTGTGGAAAAATGGTGTTTTGGAGCGGCATGGGACACCCCGGCGCGGCGTGCAATCTCCCGCAAAGAGACTTCCATAATCGGCAATTCAGCCAATGCGGCCTCGCCAGCCAGCAACAAAGTTTCCCGTAAGTCACCGTGATGATAAGGTTTTTTATCAGATTTTCGATTCGCTATGGACATGTTCACATGATAGAACATTGCTCATATCTTGTCATTGTAAAAATAACTTGACAGCGCATAGATTTATGATGCTAACTTGTCGCTGTAAAGATACTTAAAAGCGAGGTTGATTGTGTCTGCATCTCTACTCTTCTCAAGCGTTAACATAGTTGCATTACTTGGTTGGCTCGGACTTGCCGCAGCGATCACTCTCAAAAAGCCGTTTTGGCGCGATGTCGTCGTTGGACAAATATGGCCCGCTGCATTGTCTGCTGTCTATACAATTCTAATTATTTTCTTCTGGGCAAAATCCGAAGGTGGATTTGACAGTTTGGCGAATGTGCAAAAACTTTTCACTTATCAATGGGCGGCCTTAGCGGGCTGGGTTCATTATCTTGCCTTTGATTTGTTTGTTGGGGCGTGGATTGCAAAACGCGTGCACGAAGAGAATTTACCGCGACTAGTTCTTATCCCGTTATTGCCGCTCACATTCTTGTTCGGACCGATCGGCCTGTTTGGGTTTTACGTCGCACGCCTTCTGTTCCGGAAGGTTTCAAAATGAACGATCAATTTGCAATTGCATCTCTCATCAATTCCATCCGAAATGGATCGCCCTTGCTTTGGCGTGCTAGTGTTCTGCTTGGCATTGGTGCACTGGTCTGCCTTGCAGCACAGTTTTTTGACGCCCGCCTGTTTCAAGGTGTGAATACATGGGACAAGCCAACCAAATTCTTTGTGTCTTTGGCTGTCCAATTGACCACTGTGGCTTTCGCGCTGTCTTTTCTGAAATCCCCAACGCGCGGAGTCACAACGGCGAGTTGGCTATTGGTGGGTGCTGCTTGGTTTGAGGCGATTTATATTGTTTATCGCGGCGCCAATGGCGAAGCATCGCACTTCAATAACAGCACGAATTTTGCAAGCATTATGTATGGCTTGATGGGGATTGGATCACTCATGCTGACCGGGACCAGCGCATTTATGGGATGGCGGGTTTGGCAACGGCGCGATGGTAATCTGATGCAGGAAGCGGCGGGATTTGGCCTGATGCTGGGTGCATTCCTCGGCACAATCTCAGCATTGATCTTGAGTTCATCTCAAACGGGACATTTCATCAATGGCGATCTGACCGACACCACAGGCTTGCCAATTTTTCACTGGAGCACAACGGGGGGCGATTGGCGCGTAGGTCATTTTATTGGGTTACACGCAGCACAATTTTTACCGCTTGCTGCACTCAGTGAAAATCGGCGGATTGTATTTGCAGCCGCAATATTCGTCAGCCTACTGACAGTTTTTGCAATGGCGCAAGCCTTTATGGGCGTTCCGTTTTTGCGGGTTTAAAATTACGCTTGGCGATGGTTGCGGTGCAGGTTAGCATTGCAGCCAACGCCAATTGATTGGAACGACATTTGTTTGCTCATAACAACATCGGCCTCGCTTACGCATTTCTAACGCCTGCACTCCTTGTGATGGTTTTATGCGGAATTTTGCCGGTGGCTTTTGTGGCTTATTATTCTGTGCATGACACATTTGCGGGGAACAGTTTTATTTGGGTGGGCGGAGAATGGTACGCCCGCGTTCTGACGTCGCCACCATTTTATGCGGCATTGGCGAAGAGTTTTGGTTTTGCTCTGCTGGTACTGCTGATTGAAATTCCGCTCGGGATTTATATCGCATTGCGCATGCCAACGACCGGAAAACTATCGTCTTTATACATTGTTTTGGCCGCCGTTCCTTTGCTCATGCCGACCATTGTGGTGGGGTATTTGTGGAAAGTTTTGACCCTGCCGAAAGCTGGACTTTTGTTTGAAGGCTTGGCTTCAGTTGGGCTTAATCTCAACATGAATAATCCGGTCACAACATGGGCGACTCTGCTGTTGATGGATGTTTGGCATTGGACCAGCTTGGTTGTTCTTTTGTGCTTTGCGGGGCTGCGCGCTATTCCGGATGATTATTACCGGGCGGCGCGGATTGATGGTGCGAGTGCTTGGGCGGTGTTTCGTTTTGTGCAATTGCCAAAACTTCGCATGGTTTTGTTGATTGCGGTTTTGCTCCGGTTTATGGATAGCTTTATGATCTACACCGAGGCTTATGTGGTGACGCGCGGCGGGCCCGGCGTATCCACAACATTTCTGTCGCACGAGTTGGTGCAGGTCGCCACGATCCAATTTGATTTGGGGCAAGGCGGTGCCATGTCGATGATTTATTTCTGCATCGTATTTGTTGTGTCATGGACATTCTTTCGCTTGATCATACCAAAGACGAACTATAACTCATGAAACAAAAATTCTCGTTTGCGCCACTGATTTATGTGCTCCTCTTGATGGTCCCGATTTATTGGTTGGTGATCATGAGTATAAAAAACAATCGCGAAATTGGTTCTGGAATTACCTTTATTCCGCAAGCGCCGACGTGGGCCAATTTTCAACTCATTTTGACTGACCCAGATTGGTATTGGGGTTATCTCAATGCGCTTGGTTATGTCGGTATCAATGTCGTGATTGCGGTGACTGTGGCAATCCCAGCGGCCTATGCGTTTTCACGCTATCGCTTTCCGGGTGCGCGCTATTTGTTTTTTGGCTTTCTCATGTTTCGCATGATGGCACCGGCGATTTTACTGGTGCCGTTTGTGCAGATATTTTCTGATCTCGGATTGATCGATACCTATGTTGCCGTGGCCATTGCGCATTGCTTCTTTAATGTGCCCTTGGCGATTTGGATTTTAGAAGGATTTATCTCCGCAGTGCCACGCGCCATGGATGAAAGTGCAGCAATCGACGGCTACAGTAGGCGGCAATTTTTTCAACGCATTTTATTGCCACAAATTGCTCCCGGAATTGCGGTGACGGCGTTTTTCTGTTTTCTATTTTCATGGATTGAATTCATGCTGGCCAATGCCTTGACGTTGGTTGATGCAAAGCCGATTGGCTCCATCATGACGCGAGCGGGCGGAGTTTTGGCAGCCGACATTTCATTGCTCGCAGCGGCCAGCGTGCTCGGCCTCGTCCCTGGCGTCATTCTCATTATTGCGATGAAAAATCATTTGGCGCGCGGGTTTTCGATGGGTCGGGTGGTTTAGAATTTCACGGATTTTTCTGTAGCCACTGCGCGGATAGCGTGGGCTCTATGCGGAAAATAATGTCTCCCTTTTCACCTTGTAAAACGATGGTGTCGTTTTGCGGCGTTTGGTTATCGAGGCGATTTTTGAAAGTATACTCAACAAGATCTCGGCGTAAAAATTCGCCGATTTGATCGCCAGTGATAAAAGGGCCCGCCTCACCCAGCGATTGTTTGCCTGATAAGATTTCAATGAGGCGCTCTGTGAACCGACTGGTGGCTGGCACTTCTTCATTTTCAGAACCCGCCGTAATCACGCGGCGCACAGGATTTTCGTGAAGATATTTTGTCCAACCATCGGCGGCATCCGAACTTCCCCGACCCGCAATCATGCGAATAGCTGTGCCCGAAAAACAACTATCGAAAACCCAAAGCACGTGCTTTGCTTCCATCACTTCTGACCATTCTTCAATACGGCGCAATGGCAAAGCGGTGTTTTGAAATGGCGCGCGCGGGATCAAGGCGGGTGCATCTTTTGGCACAAACCAAGCAACCTTTTGGCCATGGGCCTCAGTGGTGGCACCGTGGCCCGACATCATAATGAAGAGCCTGGCATTGGGTTTTGCACCATGGGTATTGACGAAAGTTTCAATGGTTTTCTCAAGCGCATCACCGTTGAGATTGATGGCTTTTTCGACAATGAAGCCGTGAACGTTTTCGAGCACATCGGCCATCCGGTTGATCTCTCCGCGCACAGCTGGCAAATCGCGCCACGGTTGATTGGGGTCCTGCCCTATTGCGCCATAGTCACTTTGACCAACGAGCAAAGCATAACTGCCATCTGCGTAAGTTGGTTCGAAAGTTCCATCTTCGGATTCAAAAGTTGCACCTGCAGCTTTGGTCAGTGGTG
>JAYUOP010000077.1:0-4210 GCA_043760745.1 Hyphomicrobiales bacterium | reverse complement strand
AGAAAAATCTGTACGGCAATGTTAGTGATCCACAACGCACCAGACGGCGATCCATTTTTGTTTTCAGTGGCAAACACCTTTGGCATCATGCCTTCTTGGGCGGCACGATAGGGAATTTCAGCTGCAAAGAGTGTCCAGCTTAAAAATGCGCCTGCAACAGAAATCACTAGACCGATGCGGACTACAATAGAGCCCCAAGGCCCTACGGCTTTTTCAAGAACATTCGCCATTGAAGCGGCCCCCGGAAGTACTGCAAGTTCCGCCTGCGACATAACACCAAATGAGAGAAGTGAAACTAACAAATAGACCACAAGCGCTGTTACAAAGCCGATGATTGTAGCCCGGCCAATATCAGCCCGATTTGCGGCACGGCCGGAAACCACACTGGCCCCTTCAATACCAATGAACACCCATAGAGTGACCAGCATCGTGCTTTTCACTTGTGTCAATACATCGCCAAGCGCCGGGGTGCCCGCCCCCCAAAGATCAAGACTGAATGTCGAAAGATTAAACACTGCGAAAGTTGCTATGATGAAAATCAAAAGGGGCAATAGCTTTGCAATCGTGGTCACGACATTAAGAATGGCGGCTTGGCGTATACCCATCAGAATGAGCCCATGCACCAGCCATAGAAAAACCGACGCTGCAACAATTGCCTGCCACGTATTGCCCTCTGCTCCGAATGCCGGAACAAAATAACTCAGCGCACCGAAGATCAATACCACATAAGAAACATTGCCGATCCAAGCGCTAAGCCAATAGCCCCAAGCACTATTGAACCCCACAAAATCACCAAAGCCTGCCCGAGCATAGGCATAAGGACCCGCATCAAGCTTTGGCTTACGGGTTGAAAGGCTCTGATAAACAAAGGCCAGCGCCAACATGCCTAGGCCAGTGATGGCCCAACCGATCATTACGGCGGCAGGTGACGCACCCTTTGCCATATTTTGTGGCAGGCTGAATACACCCCCACCAATCATCGAACCGACAACAAGGGCCACGAGGGGCAAAAGTCCGAGTGTATTGTTCGTTTTGGATGCTGCGTTTTCTGGAGTGGTCATTGGAAAAACCTCTGATTCAAATGATCAGGCCGATTGCCTAACGCCACCATAGCAACGAGTGCCACATCCACGGCAGCCTCGGAAACTACTCAGATGAACGAGGGGCACTTTTCGGAAATGTGACCAAATCCACAATCGCCGCCATGACCTCGTCATTATGCCCAACCCATGTGTGCCCACCGGTTTCGAAACCTATGAATTTTGCTCCGGCAATTTGGCTTGCGGTGTATTCTGCGCTGGCATAAGTACCGTAACCATCGTCACGCGCGCTGATAATCAATGTTGGCGCGCGAACCAGTTGCAGCTGTGCTGCGGTCAGCTTTTTCCCCACAGCGCTATCACTGCGTAACCCAGCCGCACGGGCGGAAACCGGTAAAATACTATTGAGCATCGCGTTCACGCGCGCGCGCTCCGCCGAACTGGCTGTGTTAAGCAATTCAGGCGGTGTTGCCAAAACAACATTGATCACTTGATCAGGCATCACTTGGGTGCCCGCCCAGAACAGAAAATCAGATCCGATCACGCGCATCATGATGTCCTCAACCCAAGGCGCCATGGGCGGTGCCGAGTTTGTATTCGTCGGTGGCTTATAGGCGAGCGGCACCAACAAAACGAGAGCAGTCACCCGATCCGGATGCCGGATTGCCATTTGCAACGCTGATGGCGCTCCCGCCGATCCACCCATCACAGCCGCTTGTTTGATGCCCAGTGCATCAAGCAAGCACAAATGAGCATCAGCTTGCGCTTCAGCCGACGGATCGACAGGCATGGGCGTGCGCAGATAGCCAAAGCGCGACATCGCGATTACCCGAATACCTCTTGTTGTCAAAGGTGCAGCAAATGCCATACCTTGATCAAATCCACCACCGCTGCCGTGAACTGACAATAGTGGAATTCCCGTTCCAGCTTCTTGATATTCGATGGGGCCACAGCGGGTTTCAATTAAGATGCTGCCCTGCGAGACACGAGCACGCGCAACTGCGATGTCGGATTGAAAGCGCCACCCTATGAAAAGTATGGCGATACTTACCGCAAGTGCCACCGTTCCGAAAATCGGGTGTTGCCTCAGCCATGACGTCGAATTGTTTTTCATCATTGGTATTCGATCAACAACCTTCCCTTAAAAACGATCACCCGCGCTCGCTTGTGGACGAAGCAAAAGCCAAAGTGCCAAAATCACGATCAGGCCCGTAACCAACGCATAGGGTCGCGAGGTTTCAACAGTGGGTACGATTGAAAGAATACCAGCCCATGAGTTGAGGGATGTGTGGAGCATAAGTGCGGGTAAAACGCTACCCGCAGTCCTTATGAAGAGCCACGAAAAAACCACCGATCCGGCCAAAATATTGAGCATGAACACGGTGATCGACATTTGGAATTGTGCGGTACCTGCCATGAAAAATAACGGCAAATGCCACAAGCCCCAGATCATACCAATCAACAAACTTGCCGCCCGCCAGCCGATTTTAGAACCCAGTGCAGGCAAAGCATAACTTCGCCAACCCAATTCCTCACCGAGTGGTCCGCCGATCAAAAACACGAGTCCAAAGTTGGCAATGGCCAACGGAATATGTTCAGTAACAGACGAAGGTGGGATCGTGCCACCCAATGCCAGATGGAGTGCGAGGCCGATGGTCATCACCACTGGTGGCCCAAAAAATGCCATCGCATACCAGCGCCAACCGATACGCCAGTTCAACGCGTTCTTGAGCCACGCGCGAAAACTTGCGCCACCACTAAAAAAGTAGACTGTAACAAGTGCCGCGAGACTGGGGCCAAAACCAGAAATGATTGAGAGAACACTACTAACAATGGGTGCACTTATTTTAAAGCTGAGTGCAACAATACTCAGCGGCCAAGACCAAGCGAAGGTCAGAACAAAAAATGAAAATAACGCTGCCATAGATTGCCCACGCTCATTCAAAAAACACCTTAGGTTTTTAAATCTTGCGCGCCCGATTGGTGCAGTAATCGCTGGCTTCATAATTCTATCGAGTCTGGCGAGATCGTTGCTAGTTGTGAATTGCTTCTCATCCTCTTGCTGTCAAACACGAGCACAGCGGTGAGGAAAATGCCTGCAACAGTTAATCCTAAGTCTTCAGGAATGTTGAGTTGCAAAGCCGCTGCCAATCCGATGAGCGACCACAGGATTGGGATAATAGAAAGCCAAAGTACCCATTGTCCACGCGCCAATAACAGCATGCCAATAGTGAAAATTGTGGTGGGACAAGGTGCCACCCCAAACATCGGTCCCGCCATGAGACCATGTCCTGCACGTACACCAAGAATGGGGTAAATCAACAGAGCATAAAAAATCACAGCAATGCCGGTCCACGACCTCACATCAGCTTGAAAGCCGAAGGTTGGCTTGCTCGCGGATACTGCACTCATCGCGAACAATATTGCTTGCAAAACAAAGAGAATAGCAAAGCCTTTTGCCAATGGATTGATTGTTGAGAAAAACAGAAAATGATAACCAACGCCATTGCACGCCCAAAACAGGGCCAAAAACCCTGGAATGAGCCAATTACCACGCAACCATTTCAGCCATAGCGCAGCGACAGCTAACAATCCTGCACTAAAGGCAACAATCTGAACTGGCCAGATCGCTGCATTATACGCTGCAAAAACCGCAAGAAATTCTTCAGTTGTGAAAGGTGGGCTCATGATTGACATATCCATTCTGCTGACGAAAAATTGACCTGCGCTTTCAGGCCTCAACCGCACTTCGCAAATGCTGAACCCGTTCAATAAGATCAACCATCCGCGCGGCAGCACGAATGGTCAGGGGATGAGGCGTGGCGCCCATGCGAGGTACAATCAAGGCCGCCATGTTGCGCGCTTTATTACGTTGAAAATCAGTCCCTTCAGCAAGTACTGCAATCATCAGGTTTTCGAGAGCAATAATCCTGATCCGCAGCTGCACAATTTCCACATCAATATTTGGAGCCACTTCTGCGGCCAAAGATTTGACGTTCGAACTCTCTTGCGGGCCATCTGGACCAGCGCCTCCCTCAGAATCCCAGCGCGAAATAGCGTCTTGAAGTTGCGGACTTGCAAGTGGTTTCTGCATGGCGATTTTTCCGATCATTTTTCAATGGCTTGAACCACAATGCGTAGTCCCTGTATAAAGTTCCGTTGCGCCCTAC
>JAYUOP010000076.1:0-4248 GCA_043760745.1 Hyphomicrobiales bacterium | reverse complement strand
CTATCGATGCGCACACGCTTGAAGTGACAACTGAAACGCCCAAACCTTATCTGCCCGGCGTGGTCAGCCTTTGGTATCCCATTCCAAAACATGTGTTTGAAAAACTGGGCGATGAATATGCGGCCAATGTAAACACTCTTGTCACATCCGGCCCCTTCATGGTCGAGAGCTGGGAAAAATCGAATAACTCTATGATCCTTGTGAAGAGCCCAACCTATAAAGGCCCATGGCAAGCGCAAGCAGACAAGATTTCGATTGATCCTTCATTGGGCGCACCAGAAGTTGGTCTTCCCGCTTTCATGGCTGGTGAAGCCGATTTCTCCTATCTTAATGCTGGTCAAATTCCCTTCGTTGAAAAGCGTTTCCCCGGCCAAATTGCGCGCAATGCGGTTTTTGCGGTTTCGTATTTGTCATTCGACCTTGAATCAAAACCTTTTAATGACGTCAATGTTCGCAAGGCATTGCAATATGACATTAACCGCGATGAGATGACCAATACTGTTTTGAAAAACTTGGCGGTGCCTGGAAAATCATTGCTGCCTCCTGGATACCCCGGATTCAACGACAAGATCACATCGCAAGCGGTTTATGATGTGGCTAAGGCCAAAGAGTTTATGGCCAAAGCGGGTTACCCAGACGGCAAAGGATTTCCTGAAGTTGAAATCTGGTATCGTGACCAAGGCGGCTATAATGGTGCAATCACCGCACCTATGCTGCAATATCTGCAAGCGCAGTTCAAAAAAGACTTAGGCATCACCATGAACATCAAGGTTATGCCGACGAAGGATTGGATGGCCGGGTTGATGGAACGCAAGAACAATTTGTTCTTGGCACCTTATGAGTATGACTATCTCGATCCATCAAACTTCTATGGCATTTTCTACAAGGGTGGCCGCCACCATCACAATGTTCAAGCCTATGATGATCTGGTTGCAAAAGCTGATAGCAGCCCGAAATGGGAAGATCGCAACAAGCTTTATCAAGATGCTGAACAAGTGCTGATCGACAACGCGTCGATGGTGCCGCTGGTTCACCCGATTACCAATGCTGTCGTCAGCAAAAGTCTGATGGGTGACGCAACACAGCCGAACAAGCTGGGTTATTCGCCACTGCGGCAGTTGGGGCTATATTTCTACACTCACGTGAAAAAGTAATCATGAGCAAGTGCGCCTTTCAGAGCAATCTGGAAGGCGCCATCATTTTAAGAAGCACATGAGACTTCTCGATATCGAAAATCTGTCCGTACAGTTTCCCCAGCATGATGGTCTCATTCAGGCTGTGCGCGGCGTGTCGCTGCATGTTGAAGCGGGTGAAAGCCTCGGCATTGTGGGAGAATCGGGATCGGGAAAATCTGTCACTTGCCTTGCGACACTCAGATTGCTGCGCCAACCCCCGGCCCGCATTTCTGCTGATCGCCTCGTTCTCGCCAATGTCGACATGTTAACAGCTGATAAGCGCCAACTCTCGCAAGTCCGCGGCGTCGTCGCTGCTATGATTTTCCAAGACCCGATGACAGCTTTCGACCCCGTGTTCACCATTGGACACCAGATTGTTGAAACCATTCAAGCACACCGCAAAGTATCGAAGCAAGATGCGCGGGACGAAGCTGCTAGCTTGCTGAAGCGTGTTGAAATCAAGAAACCAGATGTGGTGCTCGCCAGCTACCCGCACCAATTATCGGGCGGAATGTTACAGCGCGCAATGATCGCCATGGCGCTGTCTGGTCGTCCTCAAGTTTTGTTCGCAGATGAACCAACCACCGCTCTTGATGTTACGATCCAGGCCCAAATTCTTCAACTGATTAAAGACCTGCAAAAAGAATTTGGCATGGGCCTCGTTATGATAACCCATGATCTGGGCGTGATTGCAGAAACCGTAGACCGTGTCGTTGTGCTCTATGGTGGCAAGGTGATGGAACAGGGCCCCGTGCAAGACATTTTTGATACCCCGCGCCATCCTTATACAACCGCATTGCTAGCCAGCATGCCCGGCGCTGAAGCAGGTCAACACCGTCTTAAGGAAATTAAAGGTGCGTCACCTAATCCCGCCACCCCTCCAACGGGCTGCCCGTTTCATCCACGTTGCAGTCTAGTAGAGTCCCGTTGCAAAGAAATGGCCCCGCCCCTCCAAACATTTGCAGGCGGTAGACAATCGGCCTGTTGGGTCGTGCAATAATGGCACCCGCACTCGAACTACGCAAAATTTGCAAGGACTACGCAATTCGCGTCGGGGGTCACTTCGTGCCGAAGTATGAGACTCTTGCTGCGGTTAAAAATGTTGATCTTATTCTACCACCAAACAAGATCGTCGCCGTTGTGGGAGAGTCTGGATCAGGTAAAACCACAACAGGCATGATGGCATTGCGAATGATTGAGCCAACTTCAGGCCAAATCTTGCTGCATGGGACGGACATCACGAAACTGAATCACAAGGCGTTAAAGCCCTTCCGCCGCTCCATGCAGGTGATCTTCCAAGATAGCTATTCCGCGCTCAATCCAATGATGACACTGGCCCAAATCGTGGCCGAGCCATTGCTCATTCACGCAATTGGCACCGCGTCTGAACAGCGCACATCTGCACTCGAGTGGTTAGAGCGTGTAGGTCTGCAACGGAGCTATGGCCAACGCTATCCGCATGAGCTTTCAGGAGGCCAACGTCAACGGGTTGCCATCGCCCGCGCATTGATCTTGAAACCTACTGTTTTGATTGCCGATGAGCCAACTTCTGCGCTGGATGTTTCAGTGAAAGCGCAGATCATTAATTTGCTGCTCGATTTGCAGCGTGACATGGGCCTCGCCATCATGTTCATCAGCCATGATCTGAGCGTGGTGCGTTCGCTCGCTGATCATGTCACTGTCATGTTCAATGGCCGCATTGTTGAGCAAGCCGAAACTGAAGCCATTTTTACCAATGCGCGCCACCCCTACACACGCTCGCTTCTTGATGCGATTCCGGTGCGCAATCCAAGACATCGCCGCATTCGGAAATTTCTTTCGCGCGAAGAGATCGCCGCAGCCATTCCTCAGATTACGAAAGGTGAGCTTGCTGCATCCTTCGAAACATCACCTACTCCTCAACTCGTCAGCTTAACAAAGCTGCACCGTGTTGAAGCTATCGTCTCGGCATGAGGGCAACATTATGATCATGTTCATCATCAAGCGTCTGATATCCACGCTGCTCACATTCTTCGTCGTTTCAATAATTATTTTTATGATGATGCACGCGGTGCCAGGGGGCCCATTCGACGGTAATGATATGCCTGTGCCAGAAGCAGTCCGCGCCAAGCTGATGGCCAGCCTTGGTCTCGATAAACCGCTGCATGTTCAATATCTGAATTATATGTACGGCGTGCTGCATCTAGATTTTGGCATTCCCTTTCAAAGCCCCGGCGAAACGGTGTTGCAACTGCTGGCGCGGGCTTGGCCCGCAAGTCTCATTCTTGGTGGCCTTGGCATGTTGATCGGTGTGCCGCTTGGCATCCTCCTAGGCATGGCCGCAGCCTTGAGACGCAATAGTTGGATTGACTATCTTGCATCAGCAGTTGCAACATTGGGACTCACAGTTCCGGTCTTCGTAACGTCTATGCTGTTGATATTGGTCTTCGCAGTCTGGCTTGGATGGTTACCAGCCAAAGGTTGGGGCACACCGCAAAACTGGATTCTTCCCATCATTGCCTACGCCACAATCCCCTTGGCCACTTACGCGCGTTACACAAGGTCCGCCATGCTCGATACATTGAACAAGCCTTTCGTAACAGTGCTTCGCGCCAAAGGCATTTCTGAAACGCGTGTCATTTTCCAACATGTTTTGCGAAATTCAGCGATCCCAATGGTGACCGTTTTCTTGCCGATGTTTGTGGGCATCGCAACTGGTTCAATTTTCGTTGAAGCCATGTTCCGTGTGCCGGGGCTTGGAGCATACTTCGTGTCATCTATTAGAAACCGCGATTATCCACTTGAAATGTCTCTGATATTAATGATCACCATCATGTTTTGTTTATCTTATTTGATCTCCGATATTCTCTATGCTTGGCTCAATCCTCGCATCCGCATTGAGGGTCGAAAAGAATGATAGCTGCAGTAGACTTTGAGGAAAAACATCGCAGTCCACTGTTTCTGATTTGGTTGCGCTTCAAAGCCAACCGAGCTGCAATCGTGTCTGGCATCGTTCTATTGACACTTATTTTTATGGCAATTTTCGCGCCTCTGATCACAATCGCGGGCTATGATGAGCAGAGTTTTCTTGACC
>JAYUOP010000075.1:0-10938 GCA_043760745.1 Hyphomicrobiales bacterium | reverse complement strand
CTGGATCACCCAAGGAATGTTTAGCAACTGCCTTGCCATAAGCGATGCTGGCGGCGTTACGCTCGCCTAACATCGATGAAATTAGAGCTTGCGTTGTTCGCCGGAAAAATTGCGGCCTATGCGCAAGGCTTTGCCGTGTTGGAAGCCGCATCAAAAGAATTCGGTTGGAATTTGCCCATGGCTACAATCGCCCGCATCTGGCGCGAAGGCTGCATCATTCGTTCGCAATTCTTAGATACAATTGCGACCGCTTATGAAACCACGCCGGGTCTTGCCAATCTTTTGCTGGCCCCAGAATTTGTCAAACTCATGAAAGCGGCAACGCCCGCCCTTCGCCACATCGTGGCGCGTGGCGCGCAAGAGGCCTTGCCGATGCCTGCCTTGTCATCTTCGCTATCTTACTTCGATAGCTATGTGCAAGCCCGCGGCACGGCAAATCTCATTCAAGCCCAACGCGATTTCTTCGGCGCTCACGGCTTTGCCCGATTTGATGCTGAAGGAAGTGCGCATCACGGTCCTTGGGGCAGTGGGTTGAAGTAAATCTAAGTTCGAAATTTGCGTAGGGTTTGTATTTAAAAATACAGGTTCATCCCAAGCCAAAGCATAACATTCTTTGAGGAACGAGCCAGCCACAAACTGGGCGATTGCATTTACCTAAAGGGACCTCATCCGGCCCGTTGGGCCACCTTCCCCAATGGGGAAGGGAGAAGTTTAACACGTTTCCTTCTCCTCGGGAGAAGGTGCCCGAAGGGCGGATGAGGTCCCTTCGGCGGTCATTTGTTACTCCCGTCCATGAGGAAGCTAAACAACCTTCACCTCAAACCCAGCGAAATACCACAAAGCCCCAGATCAACGCCAAGACTAGCCCGCCCCACAGCGGAACGCCGAAGAGGCCAAGCCACGCCAGCATGATAAAGGCGCTGCCGAGGAGTGTTATGAACAAACGGTCACCGCGCGTGGTGTCGAGGCCAAAAATGCCATGTCGCGGATCGCCGCCGGGCACTTTGTATTCCCAATAGCCCATGCCCGCAATGCTGCCAAAAACGAAGACGAAGAATGCCGCCGTAGGCCATGTCCAAGCCATCCAAGAAAGATCCATGGTTTTCTCCTTACACGCGCCCTAAGGCAAAGCCCTTGGCGATATAGTTGCGAACGAAATAAATAACGATGGCACCGGGAATGATGGTGAGGGATCCCGCTGCGGCGAGAAGTCCTAACTCATAACCGGACGTGGAGGCGGTTTTGGTCATGATTGCAGCAATTGGTTTTGCCGCAACTGAGGTCAAGTTTTTAGCCAGCAACAATTCTACCCATGAAAACATGAAACAGAAGAACGCTGCGACACCAATACCAGCACCAATTGTTGGCACAAAAATCCGCGCGAAAAACCGCGGGAATGAATAGCCATCAACAAATGCCGTTTCATCAAGTGCACGCGGAACGCCAGACATAAAACCTTCCAAAATCCAAACCGCCAACGGAATGTTAAACAGCGTATGCGCAAGGGCAACCGCCCATGGCGTGTCAAACAAACCAACCGCCGAATACAATTGAAAAAATGGCAGTACGAACACCGCAGGCGGCGCCATGCGATTAGACAACAGCCAGAAGAACAAATGCTTATCGCCCAAGAAACGATAGCGCGAAAACGCATAGGCCGCGGGCAGGGCAACCGCCACCGAGAGCACTGTATTGATCAACACATACGTGAGCGAGTTGATATAGCCATTGTACCATGTGGGATCGGTGAGAATTTTTACATAGCTATCTGTCGTAAATTCGCGCGGATAAAGCGAGAAACCGCCAAGAATTTCATTCGTGGTTTTGAAGCTCATATTGAGCAGCCAATAAATTGGCAGCATCAAGAATGTGATGTAAACAACGGGCACAAAGCGCGCAAGGGATTTCATATTATGCGTCCTCGTTTTTCATCATCAAGGTGTAGAACAACCAAGACACGGCCAAGATGATAATGAAGTAAATAATCGACATGGCAGCCGCCGGTCCTAAATCAAATTGCCCAATGGCAGTCTTCACGAGATCGATGGAGAGGAACGTGGTCGCATTGCCGGGCCCACCACCGGTGAGCACTACGGCTTCAGTATAAATCATGAAACTATCCATGAAGCGCAGCAAAACCGCGATGGTCAAAACATGCTTCAATTTCGGCAATTGAATATAGCGAAACACCGCCCAAGTTTTAGCGCCATCAACCCGCGCTGCTTGATAATAAGCGTCTGGAATTGAGACTAACCCTGCATAGCACAGCAGTGCCACAAGCGACGTCCAATGCCACACATCCATCAGGACCAAAGTGAACCAAGCAGAGTTTGGTTGACGGGTGTAATTGTAATCAATGCCCAGTGAGTTGATCGCTTTACCGAGCAAACCAATATCGGGCAGGGCCATAATATTCCACATCGCACCCACCACATTGTACGGAATGAGGAGGGGCAAGGACATCAGAACCAAACAAACTGAAACCCACGGACCTTTGCGTGGCATCGTCAAGGCAATGCCCAAGCCCAGAGGAATTTCGATGGCAAGAACAATTGCAGAAAACAAAATCTGACGGCCCAATGCTGCGTGGAACCGTTCCGAATTCAGAACCTGCTCAAACCAAGTAACCCCAGCCCATGTGAAAACATTGTCACCAAAGGTTTCCTGAACCGAATAATTCACAACTGTCATCAGTGGGATTAGGGCATTAAATGCCACGAGCAAAAATACCGGGGCGACGAGCCACCACGCTTTGTTATTGACGACTTTAGCGCTCATGACCGACCTCCAACCAACCAACCATTTTCATAGATTTGGCTGTGCGGCGGATCAAAAGACACATGCGCTTTTCCTTCTGGAATTTCCTGTCCTTCCGGAACCAAGAGCTTAATGCGCGCACCCGCAGCGTGGGTTTCCACGACCCGAAAGCGACCCGCATCCGCTACTTTAACAATATCAACCGGAATGCCTTTTTTAGTGAACGTCACAAATTCTGGACGCACACCAAGCTCTAGTTTTTGTCCCGAGCCTTTGTAAGATTTTGCATTGGCGGTAGCGATATCAAGGCCAGCAAACTTCGCTTTGCCACCGATCACTTCGCAACTCATGACATTCATGCCCGGTGAGCCAATAAAATGACCGACGAAAGTGTGCATCGGACGTTCAAACAATTCGATCGGCGTTCCAGTTTGCACCACTTCGCCATCCTTCATCACCACAACCTGATCAGCAAAAGTGAGAGCTTCAGTTTGGTCATGGGTCACATAAATCATGGTGCGTTTGGTGCGCTGGTGCAGCTCTTTTAATTTCGAGCGTAATTGCCATTTCAAATGTGGATCAATCACCGTCAATGGTTCATCAAACATGATGACATTGACGTCTGCCCGCACCAATCCACGGCCAAGAGAAATTTTCTGTTTGCCATCTGCAGTTAGTCCTGACGCACGATTTTTCAGGGTCTTGGTCAGATCGAGCATCTCAGCAATTTCACGAACCCTGGGGTCAATCACGTCTTCTGAAACGCCGCGATTACGCAACGGAAAGGCGAGGTTATCGTACACTGTCATGGTGTCGTAAATCACCGGGAACTGAAACACTTGTGCGATGTTTCGTTCTTCCGTTGTGGCGGTTGAAACATCGACGCCATCAAATAAGATTTTGCCTTCGCTCGGATTAAGCAGACCAGAAATCAAATTCAGCAAAGTGGTTTTGCCACAACCAGATGGACCCAACAGTGCATAAGCGCCGCCATCGGCCCAATCGAGATCGACTTGCTTTAAAGCATAGTCATCGTCATGCGTAGGTGCGGCATTATAACTATGACGCAAGTTTTGGAGGGTGATTTTAGCCATTATCCGATGAACTCATGGTTGGTGCTAAAGAACAGGCTTTGGTCAATATCGACAAATAATTTTGCGGTTGCGCCGACCTTAAAGGGATGGATGCCGTGCGATTGTGAAATCCAAGTGCCGCCCGCCGTTTTCGCGTGGATAATGCTTTCGGATCCGGAAATTTCAGTGACCAAAACTTCGCCGGAAACTGCACCAACGGCAGCCCCTTTGTTCTCCATGGTTACATTATGCGGGCGAACCCCAATGATATACTCACCATCGGCAAGCAGTTTTTCAGCGCGACCAGCAGGCCATTTTACGGACCCAAAAATCGCAATGTTTTTTCCGCGTTTGGTGATCTTCGCGGTGTTCATCGGTGGTTCTGAAAACACTTGCGCTGATGTTAAATTGGCAGGCTTGCGATAAATTGTGCCCGTTGGCCCAAATTGCGAAACGCGCCCCTCATGCATTGTGGCGGTAGAACCGCCAAACAACAACGCCTCTGATGGCTCAGTCGTTGCGTAAACCACAATCGCATCACGATCAGCAAAAAGTTTTGGCAATTCATCGCGCAGTTCTTCGCGCAGTTTATAATCAAGATTTGCCAGCGGCTCATCGAGCAAAATAATATCACTGTCTTTAACGAGCGCACGCGCAATCGCTGTGCGCTGTTGCTGACCGCCAGAAAGTTCGGAAGGTTTGCGATGTAACATAGGCGTCAAGCGCAGGAGTCCCGCTGCTTTCTGCACGCGCGCATCAATCTCTGCCTTGTCCATATTTGCAACCCGCAACGGCGAGGCGATATTGTCGTAAACATTGAAATTCGGGTAATTGATAAATTGTTGATAGACCATCGACACATTGCGCTTTTGCACCGCAAGCTTGGTCACATCTTCACCTTTAAACCAAATCGAACCTGATGTTGGTTTTTGAATGCCTGCAATAATTTGCATGAGTGTGGTTTTGCCAGCAAGTGTTGTGCCGAGCAGAACATTGAAGCTGCCGCGTTCAAACACAAGATTGGTTTCATGAATGTGCGTATCTGCGCCAACGCGCTGAGTGACGCCCCTAAGCTCAAGAGCCATCGCGAAAGTGCCGCCTATTGTTAAGAGGATTACAGTACAGAAACCAGGGTGCATCGGTCGATTGATGCACCCCAGTCCATCGTCGGGAGAACTATGAAGTTACTTCGTGGCCCAACGCTTTATGAGTTCTTCATAAGCAATGGTTTCGCCAGGAGGATTTTCGTTGTCGAGCTTGGCATGTGGGCCGCCCTCTTTACCAAGCCACATTGATGGATCTTGTTCCGCATTCAAACGTGGGCCACAACCGCCGTAGGTTTTGTTGGCTTCGTCAGCTGCTTGCATGCGGCTCATGATCAAGTCCATTTCGCCAGCAAGACGGTCCATGGCTTGTTGCGCGGTAAACGCACCAGAGTTCACGTCACCAATTTGCTGCCACCAGAGTTGAGCAAGCTTTGGATAATCAGGAACGTTAATCCCGGTTGGCGACCAGTTTACACGGTCTGGTGAGCGATAGAACTCAACCAAGCCGCCCAAGTTTGGCGCGCGATCGGTAAACGACTGATGATTAATCGTCGAGTTACGAATAAACGTGAGACCAACTTGCGATTTCTTAACGTCAACTGTTTTGGAGGTCACGAACTGAGCGAACAACCAAGCAGCTTTGCGGTTTGCAAGTGGCGTAGACTTGAACATTGTCCAAGAACCCACGTCTTGATAACCGAGCTTTTGGCCATCTTTCCAATACGAACCGTGGGGCGATGGAGCCATTTTCCAAAGTGGCTTGCCTGCGTCGTCAACTGTGTTGTTGCCTTCGCTCTTTGGTGCAACCAAGGAAGCTGTGAAAGCTGTGTACCAGAAGATTTGCTGGGCAACGTTGCCAGAACCAAGAGATGGCAAGGACTGGTAGAAATCCATGTCAGCTGCTGATGGTGGCGCATACTTACGAAGCCATTCGTCCCATTTCGCAATTGCATAAACTGATGCTGGGCCGTTGGTTTCGCCACCGCGTGATACGGAAGCACCCGATGGGTTGCATGAATCTTTTTCCATGCGGATGCCCCATTCGTCGATTGGGCGTCCGTTTGGCAAACCAGGCGAACCTGAACCCGCCATCGAAAGCCAAGCGTCGGTCATTCGCCAGCCCAAATCGGGAGCGCGTTTGCCGTAGTCCATGTGGCCGTAGATCTTAACGCCATCAATTTCCTTCACATCTTCAGTGAAGAATTGCGCGATGTCTTCATAAGCTGACCAGTTCACGGGAACGCCGAGTTCATAGCCATATTTCGCTTTGAATTTTTCCTTGAGATCAGCGCGGGCAAACCAGTCAGCGCGGAACCAATAAAGGTTTGCAAACTGTTGGTCAGGCAACTGCCACAACTTGCCATCTGGGCCAGTGGTGAATTGCGTGCCGATGTAATCAGCTAAGTCAAGTGTTGGGCTTGTGACGTCTGCACCTTCACCGGCCATAAAGTCGGTCAAATTAACAGCTGATTGCAAACGCGAATGCGTTCCAATCAAATCGGAATCGTTGATGTATGCATCATACAAGTTCCGGTTGGTTTGCATTTGGGTTTGCACCGCTTGCACTACTTCGCCTTCGCCGAGGATCTGATGGTTCACCTTGATACCGGTGATTTCTTCAAATGCCTTGGTCAGAACTGTCGATTCATAAGTGTGTGTTGGAATGCCTTCGGAGAGCACGTTAATTTCCATGCCCTTGAACGGTTCAGCGGCTTTTGCAAACCACTGCATTTCTTTCATTTGATCATCAGCTGAAAGTGCAGATGGTTGAAATTCTGCATCAATCCATTTTTTCGCTGCAGCGTCATCCGCATAAGCAGCACTGGCACCCATTACCATCGCGAATGCGGCGGCAGTGGCCATAAGTTTCATTTTCATAGGTTTCCTCCCATAGAATACGGTGCCGTTTTGACACTGCCTCAAACATCAAGTGAAAATAAATGAAAGTCAATAGGAAAAATTACGAAAGCGTTGTGCAGCGCAATGAAGATATTGCAGTGCAGTATTGCCAAAAACGAAAAAAAGTGAAAGAAGAAGGGAAGTTTTTCCTGAAAGCCGAACATGACCATTTTGAGTCCCCGCCAACAACAAATTCTACTTCTTGCCAGAGCTTCTGGAACTGTTCTGGTTGATGATCTCGCGACTAAGTTTGATGTAACGCCGCAAACTATTCGCAAGGATTTAAACGAGCTATGCGACGGCCGCATTTTGGCGCGTACCCATGGTGGCGCGATGTTGGCGTCGGGGGCTGAGAATATGGCCTATGAGGCCCGCCGTGGGCTAGCTGCACCAGCCAAATCAGAAATTGGCCGCCGCGCCGCCGAACTTATTCCAAACAACTGCTCGATTTTTATCAACATCGGTACGACCACTGAAGAGGTGGCCCGCGCACTTGTGCACCATGAAGGCCTTATGGTGATTACGAATAATATTCATGTTGCAACCACGCTTATGCATTTGCCGAAAATTGATGTGATGATTGCGGGCGGCGCTGTTCGCCGCACCGATGGTGGAATCGTGGGCGAGGCCACTGTGGATTTTATAAAACAATTTAAAGTGGATTATGCCGTTGTCGGTGCATCTGCAATTGATGATGATGGCTCAATGCTTGATTTTGATGTTCGCGAAGTGCGTGTCTCGCAAGCGATTATGAGCAATGCGCGGAATGTTATTCTAGTATCGGATTCGATGAAATTTACCCGTTCGGCGCCTGTGCGTATCGCCCATCTTTCCCAGATTGATATCTTTGTGACTGATTTTCCACCTCCCCAAAGCATTGCTGATCTATGTCAGCATTCCGGCGTACAACTGGAAATAACCACTGCCGAAACAAATATTGAAAATGAAATTGAGCAAGTCGCATGATGTATGATCTGTTTGTAATCGGTGGCGGCATCAATGGCTGTGGCATTGCGCGGGACGCATCTGGCCGCGGGTTAAAGGTGTTTCTGGCGGAGCAGGGCGATCTTGCTTCTGGAACTTCATCCGCTTCAACGAAATTGATCCATGGCGGCTTGCGCTATCTCGAACATTATGAGTTTCGTTTGGTGCGCGAAGCTTTGATTGAACGCGAAGTTTTGTTGCGCGCTGCACCACACATTATCTGGCCATTGCGTTTTGTTCTGCCGCACCATCAAGGTCTTCGCCCACGCTTTCTCATTCGTTTGGGGCTGTTTCTTTATGATCATCTCGGTGGCCGTAAAATTTTACCTCCGACGCGAAGTGTCGATCTCACAACTGACGTAACGGGGAAACCTCTCAAAGCCGAATTCACGCGCGGCTATGAATACTCCGATTGTTGGGTAGAGGATTCTAGACTTGTGGTCTTGAGCGCAATCGATGCGGCCAAACGCGGTGCTGTCATCCGTACGCGGACGAAATGCACATCCGCGCGCCGAGTTGAAAATCATTGGGAGCTTACTATTGTTGATGATGCTGGAACCTCAGAAACCATCAACGCTAAAATGCTTATCAATGCTGCTGGTCCGTGGGTGAGTGACGTTCTGCGCGGCGTTGTTGGTCGCAATGACCCGGACAAAATCCGCATGGTGAAAGGCAGCCACATCGTTGTGGATAAATTATATGATCATGACCGCTGCTATATTTTCCAAAATGCTGACAATCGCATTTGCTTTGCCATTCCTTACGAGCAAGACTTTACACTGATCGGCACTACCGATGAAGACTACAAAGGCGATCCTGGCAAACCAGAAATTTCTGATCAAGAAATTGATTACATGCTGTCAGCCGCCAGCGAATACTTCGAAAAACCAGTGACCCGCGATAAGTTGCGCTGGGCCTATTCCGGCATTCGGCCATTATACGACGATGGCGCCAGCAAAGCCCAAGAAGCCACGCGCGACTATGTATTGAAACTCGACCATCCCGAAGGCAAAGCGCCGCTTTTATCGGTGTTTGGTGGCAAGATTACCACCTGTCGAAAACTGGCTGAATCAGCGCTTGAAAAGATCGCACCATTTTTCCCCGGCCTCGGCAAACCCTGGACGGTTTCAGCAAGTCTGCCGGGTGGCGATATTCCCTATCAAGATGTGGAACAACGCATTGCGGAATTGCAACGCAAGTATTCTTTCATTTCTCCACGCAATGTGCGCCGGATATTCCGCGCTTATGGTACGGCGGCAGAAACCATGTTTAACGGCGCGCGCTTTGCCTCAGACTTAGGCATAAGTTTTGGTATGATTTCTGAGAGAGAAATTGAATATCTCAAGCAGAATGAATGGGCCAAAACCGCTGATGATATTTTGTGGCGGCGCTCAAAACTTGGGTTACATTTGAGCCAAGACGAACAAGCTGCTTTGCGCGACTTTATGGAGCCCGCCGTTGTCGCTAAAAAACCGATAGCAAAAAAGATTGCAGCAAAGAAAACCAGAAGCGGAAAATAATATGGCCGATTTCATCCTCGCAATTGATCAAGGTACGACATCTTCGCGTGCGATTATCTTTGATAAAAATCTCAAACCAAAAGCTTCGGCACAAAAAGAGTTCAAGCAATTCTTTCCAAAGTCTGGCTGGGTCGAGCATGACGCCGAGGAAATTTGGAAATCTGTTCTCAGCACAAGCAAAGAAGCCATTTTAAAATCCAAAGCCAAGCCCGAAAATATCAAAGCCATTGGCATTACCAACCAGCGCGAAACCGTCGTCATTTGGGACCGTCTTACTGGCAAGCCCATTCATAAAGCCATTGTTTGGCAAGACCGCCGCACCGCCGATGAATGCGCCCGTTTGAAAACCGTAGGCTATGAAGAAACCTTCACTGCAAAAACGGGCTTGCTCCTTGACCCGTATTTTTCCGGAACCAAAGTCGCCTGGCTTTTAGATAATGTTGAAGGCGCGCGCGCGCGGGCCAATCGTGGTGAACTTTGCTTTGGCACGATTGATAGCTTCCTGATATGGCGTCTAACCGGCGGTGCTGCCCATGTGACTGACGCCACTAATGCATCGCGCACTTTGCTCTGTAATATTCATACCGGTCATTGGGACGACGAACTCCTCAAACTCCTGAACATTCCGCGCGCCATTCTCCCCGAAATCAAAGACTGTGCTGGCCTCTTCGGCCATACTGCCAAAAAAATCTTTGGTGCAGAAATACCCATCACAGGCGTTGCCGGTGATCAGCAAGCCGCCAGCATTGGTCAAGCTTGCTTTGAACCCGGCATGATGAAATCAACTTATGGGACGGGTTGTTTTGCACTGTTGAACACCGGCGAAAATGCCGTCCGTTCGTATCATCGCCTGCTCACAACCGTGGCCTACCAATTTGATGGCAAGCGCACTTATGCTTTGGAAGGTGCGATCTTCATGGCTGGTGCCACCGTGCAATGGCTGCGCGACGGATTGAAAATTGTGAAATCTGCCGGCGAAACCGGCGCACTCGCCAAGGCCGCCGATGCGCAACAAAATGTTTATCTGGTTCCAGCTTTTGTAGGGTTGGGTGCACCGCATTGGAACGCAGATGCGCGCGGAGCAATGTTTGGCATGACCCGCGCCACCACCAAAAATGAAATTGCCAAAGCCGCGTTAGAAGCTGTCTGCTATCAAACTGCTGATTTATTGGAAGCCATGAAAAAAGACTGGCAAGGGTCTTCTGAAACTATCCTGCGGGTTGATGGCGGCATGACCGCCAGCGACTGGACTATGCAACGCCTCGCTGATATTCTTGATGCGCCCGTTGACCGCCCTGCAATTTTGGAAACCACCGCAATTGGTGCGGCTTATCTGGCCGGCTGGAACATCGGCCTTTATCCGCCACCCCTAGAATTCGCCAAGAGCTGGAAACGCGATAGGCGCTTTACGCCCAAAATGAATGCCGAAGTTCGCGCCGAAAAAATTCAAGGCTGGAAAGAAGCGGTGAGGAAGTTATTGGCTTAACAAAGTCTCCCTCATCCGGCCTGTCGGCCACCTTGTCCCATACGAAGGCGCACGGGAGAAGGCCAATGTTGTTAGCCTTCTCCCGTTTGTCCTTACAAATGGGAGCGACTATCTGACCTGTCAAGATTGTTTTTGGAATTTGAGCCTTGTTTCTCTGGTTTTGGCGTTGAGTC
>JAYUOP010000074.1:0-4288 GCA_043760745.1 Hyphomicrobiales bacterium | reverse complement strand
GTGGCCGAAAAACTAGCGTTGCAAGACGTTCCACTTTTTATCAATCGCGCCAAAGAAATCTATAGTTATGAGCACTTTATTTGCGATAGCGGCGGCAGTCTTTGTGAAGTTGTGAATCCTGAAGATCCCAATGATCCGGTACTGAAATCACTCAGCGAAAGCACCGTGCTGCTTTATATTGAAGGTACTGCCGAACACACCAAAATGCTGGTCGAGCGTTATCGCAAAAATCCAAAGCCGATGTATTATCAACCAGAATTTCTGGTCGCTAAATGGCAGGAATACAAAACGCTGCATAACATCAGCAATGATGATGCGGTGAATCCTGATAGCTTTGCGGTCTGGGGTTTTGAACAATTGTTGCATCATCGCCTGCCACGCTATCAAAAAATTGCCCAGAATTTTGGCTACACGGTGCGAATGCAAGACGTGCCCGAAATCAGATCGGAGGCTGATTTTATCGATCTCCTGTCGCGCACCATTGATCAATTCTGAGTACCGCTTTCATGCCAATAAAAATTCCTGATGATTTACCCGCCCGCCAAACGCTGCTGAATGAAGGTGTGATGGTGCAAACCGAAGCTTCTGCTTCGCGGCAGGATATTAGGCCGCTGCGCATTGCCCTACTGAATTTGATGCCGCAAAAAATTAAGACTGAAACCCAGTTTGCACGGCTCATCGGCGCTACCCCTTTGCAGGTCGAGCTCACGCTTATCAAAATGACGAACCACACCCCAAAGAACACAGCAGCTGAACATATGATCGCGTTTTATAGCGATTGGGCTGACATCAAAAATCAAAAATTCGATGGTCTAATTATTACGGGTGCGCCCATAGAGTTGTTACCATTTGAAGATGTGAATTATTGGCAGGAACTCACTCAGATTTTTGATTGGACGCAAACCCATGTCCAATCCACCTTCAATATTTGCTGGGGAGCACAAGCCGCACTTTATCATTTCCATGGCGTTCAAAAACACGAGTTGAAACAAAAAGCGCTCGGTATTTATACCCATAAAAATCTCAATCCAACTTCTCCGTTTTTGCGCGGATTCTCTGATGATTTTTCGATGCCCGTGTCGCGCTGGACAGAAAATTGGCGCTCAGAATTGCCAACCAATAAAGGCCTCGAAGTTTTGATGGAGTCCGATCAGGCAGGCCTCTGCATGATCAATGATCCCTATCATCGCGCACTCTACATGTTTAACCACATTGAATATGACACTAACACGCTGCACGATGAATATCAGCGCGATCTCCAATCAGGAAAGTCAACCGAACTTCCGGTGAATTATTATCCCGGCAACAATCCAAACGCCAAACCCGAAAACCGTTGGCGCAGTCATGCCCATTTGCTGTTTGGCAACTGGATCAACGAACTTTATCAATCCACTCCATTTGATCTGAACGATATTGGGAAATAGTTTTTGCTTGTTATTGCAAAGCTTTATCCCAATTATGCAGACAATGGCAATATCATCCCCATTAAAGCGTCATTCCGTCGAAAGACGGAATCTACATCAAGCTCTACCCTTGAATTAGATCCTGACTTTCGTCAGGATGACGATATCAAAGTTTAGCGAGGGGCGTACGGCACGTGAAACTATCAGACTTCATTGATGGCGGTAAAATGGCTACGGGCGGCCTCGTTGATTTTGCCACTGGCCTCCTCCAGCCAACAATTCGGCTTGGCGTCACCGGTCTCTCGCGCTCTGGCAAAACGATTTTTATCACTGCCCTCGTAAACGCACTCACCAATGGTGCAAAGCTCCCGATGTTTGAAGCTTATGCGCAAGGCCGCGTTTCACGATCTTATCTCGAACCTCAACCCGACGACGACGTGCCGCGCTTTGCTGTAGAGCAACACATAGCGGATCTCACTGCTGATGATCGCCACTGGCCCGAAGGCACGCGCCGTATTAGCCAATTACGCCTGACCCTCGACTATCAACCAAAAGGACTATTCGCCCGCAATTTTGGTAGCGGTAAACTTCATATCGATATCATCGATTACCCTGGCGAATGGCTCCTCGATTTGCCGTTGATGAATTTGACTTATCAACAATGGTCAGCGCGCACAGTGGCGGTGAGCCGCAATGAGCCACGCAAATCTCTCGGCAAGGATTGGCATGCCCATTTGCTAACACTTCTCCCCAATGACCCAGCTCACGAACCCGATGCGGTTAAAGCGGCAGACTTGTTCACAGCCTACCTTGCCCGCTGCAGGAGCGATGACGTGTCGCTCTCAACCTTGCCTCCGGGTCGGTTCCTGATGCCCGGTGATTTGCAAGGCTCGCCGCTATTGACCTTTGCCCCACTCAACATAGCAGCCGATGGCATTCTTGAGCCGGGCTCCCTTGCCGCTCTAATGGCCAAGCGTTATGATAGCTATGTGAAGAGAGTGGTGAAACCATTTTTCTTTGATCACTTTGCAAGGTTAGATCGACAGATTGTTCTGGTTGATGTTTTAAGTGCCCTTAATGCCGGCCCCGCTGCGGTAAGTGATCTCCGCAATGCTTTGACCCAAACCATGTCGTGTTTCCGGCAAGGTTCAAACTCGATTTTTTCAGAAATATTTGGTCGCCGCATTGACCGTGTGCTGTTTGCTGCCACCAAAGCTGACCAGCTTCACCATACCAGCCATGATCGTCTTGAAGCCATCATGCGGCTGCTGGTTGACGAAGCCAGTGCAGCGCTCGCAAGCGCTGGCGCTGACTACGATGTGACCGCCCTTGCCGCAATTCGCGCCACCAGAGAGGCCACCGTTAAACAAAAAGGCGAAGAATTACTTTGTATTGTTGGCACACCGAAAGCAGGTGAAGTCATCGGTGAAACCACATTTGATGGCAGCAAAGAAGCCGCAATTTTTCCGGGCGATTTACCCCACAACGCGAACGAAGCCGTGAGCGGAAATAACACTGGCTTGCTCAAATTTGTCCGCTTCCGCCCACCGCTTCGTGACGGAAAAAATTTCGCTCACATTAGGTTGGACCGTGCTTTGGAATATGTACTCGGAGATCGATTTAAGTGACAAGACGCCCTGTTGCCATTTTGCTTGACGAAGAACCAATGAAGCTTGCGCCAAAACGCAAAACCCCGCGCGCTATAACCGATATTACTTTTACCACGACCGAGATTCCAAACACCGAACTCACAGTTCCTACGCGCCGCATAGCTCCGATATCAAAAGGTGTTCGGTGGGGTTTCATTCTGATTTCAGCAGTTTTCTCTCTCGTTTGTCTTTGGGCCGGGCTTGCCGTTACACAACTTGTCGAGAATTTCTTTGCCCGCTCGCCCATACTTGGTTGGACCGCATTTGCTATTGCGGCGCTGGCCGGGTTTGCAGCCCTTGCAATCATCGCGCGCGAAATTTGGGCGCTGTCCCGCTTGCGCAAAATCGAGCAAACGCAATTGGCGGCAGCCCGTGCCATCAATCAGAATGATCCCCAAGCCTTGCGCGAAGCCACGGATAGTTTGAAGCAGATTTATGCCGGCCGCCCGGAAACCGCTTGGGGGCTTCAATCCTTAGCCGCCCATGACGATGAAATCCACGATCCGCGCGACCGCATGCGCCTCGCCGAGCGTTATCTCGTCACCCCACTTGATGAGCAAGCGCATGGTATCATTGCCAAACGGGCGCGCCGCGTAACTTTACTCACAACGGTTACGCCAGCAGCAGCCCTAGATATCATTTTTGTAGCCTCGCAAAACCTTGTCATGTTGCGTGAGCTGGCAACCCTATATGGTGGTAGGCCATCAACGTTATCCACAATCAAACTCACCCGCATGGTTGTGACCCATCTTGCGGTCGCAGGCGGTCTCGCCCTTTCCGATAGTTTACTCCAGCATATCCTTGGCAAGGGCTTACTCGGCAGGCTTTCTGCGCGCTTTGGCGAAGGTGCCGTGAATGGTATTTTGACGTCACGAATTGGGCTTGCGGCTTGCGATGTTTGTCGGCCGATTCCCCAAGATGCTGCTGCCCGCGAAACCCTCGGGAGCCTCCTTCGCGAACTCGTCAATTTCAAAGACAGTGGAGCACAGCCAAATGAAGATAAGTAATCTCAACGCTGACGTCACTCGCCGCCATAACCGCCGCAATGCGTTGCACACGGCAATCATTGTTTTTGGTTCAGCTATTTTGGTTGGTGTTATCGCTTGGACGGTTTTTGGCAACATCGGTTTGATTGCTGCAATGATCATGAGTGCCATTGGCCTGGTAAGCCTTGGCCAAGTTTCTCCAGCCATGGTGCTAGGCCTTTACAAAGCGAAGCTACTGCCGCCCGATGAA
>JAYUOP010000073.1:0-11135 GCA_043760745.1 Hyphomicrobiales bacterium | reverse complement strand
CTTGGTTGCTGTTTGGGCCTTTAGTAAATCCTCGCCAGCTTTAGCCGCCCGTATTCGCAATGATCGTCGATTTGGTCCTATGATCAGCGATTGGCAAGATCACGGTCGTATTCCAATTTTCGGCAAAATCGCGGCTGTTGTTATGATGTTTGGTGCAGCGGGCTATCTTTGGATTTACAGCGGGTTGCCGCTATGGCTGGTAATCTCTGTATGTATCATCATGCTAGGTGTCGCCGGATACGTGGTATCGCGTCCCAGCGGTCAAGCTTAAGTTTATTCGCCTTCAATCGGATACTGATCCGCCCAAACCCGGGCTCGCGCTTCTGCCTCTAGGCGCTGCTCCTCTGGCAATGTTCCGCGCAGTCTGTCAGTGCGATCAAAAATTGCTTGATGCTCTTCCGGGCGGCCAGAGTCCCGCGCTAAAATATACCACATGAGACCCCGCGTTTCATCGCGCTTCACATGTTTTCCTTCAAGGTATAGATCGCCAAGATAAGCTTCTGCTTCTGGATGACGCTTACGAGCCGCCGCAATGAGCCATTTCAATCCCTGCTTCGGATTGGCTTTAACGCCCTGCCCATTCATATTCATGACGCCTAACGCATATTGCGCGCCGGGATGGCCGTAAGTTGTGGCTAACCGCAAGAAAGAGCGAATAGCAACTTGATGATTGGCTTTCATGCCAGCCGAAGGAATACCTTTCCATTCGTATTGTGCGATCTGCAATTGACCATCCACCATGATACGAAGGCGATTTTTGTCCTCTTCCTCAGGATTGAAAGCATCTGCAACGCGCGAATAATAAGAATATGCCACCGCATGGTCGGCAGGAACACCGCGTCCTTGCCGATAAATGTGCCCTAAATACCAATCAGCAACAATGTTGCCGTCATCGGACGCCTTTTTAAAATATCGAATGGATCGTTCATAATTGCCTACAATATAAGCTTTTTTCGCTTTTTTGAGATCATCGGTCCAAAACGGAATAATGTCTCTAAATTCCGGCAAGCTGATTTTTGGCGCGGCTGGCAAGTAAGAGAAAAAATCGGTTCGCTCTTCGTCATCCGCCGCTAGCACAGGGCTTGCCGCAAACACCAAAACCACCAGCAGCATCGTCATGATGCGGCTGATGGCGTTGGTCGAAATCAATCGACAGAAAAACTTAAATGTCGGCGTAGCAAACACCTTCTTCGGATCCTCCGGGATGGGTTACGGCACCTGCAACCGCTGGGCCTACTTGTTGTGCATACTTCCACAATGCGCCCGAACCATAGCCATGTTGGCGCGGTTTCCAGGCTTTTTTGCGAATTGCAAATTCTTCGTCCGACACATTGCAGGTCAATGTGCCTTCAATAGCGTCAAGCGAAATGATGTCACCATCGATTAAAAGCCCAATCGGTCCACCCAATTGCGCTTCAGGACCAACATGGCCAACGCAGAAACCACGCGTAGCGCCTGAGAAACGACCATCAGTAATCAGCGCCATTTTCTCGCCCATGCCTTGGCCATAAAGAGCCGCAGTGGTTGAAAGCATTTCGCGCATGCCGGGGCCACCGCGCGGACCTTCGTAGCGAATAACCAAAACTTCGCCTTCATTGTATTGTTTCTTGCTTACGGCTTCAAAGCACAGCTCTTCTGAATCAAAACAACGCGCTGGGCCTGTGAAGGTTAGGTTCTTCATGCCAGCTACTTTAACAATTGCCCCATCAGGAGCCAAATTACCGCGCAAGCCCACAACGCCGCCGGTTTTGGTGATGGGCTTGTTGGCAGGGTAAATTACATCTTGATCTGGGTTCCATTTTACCGACGCCATGTTTTCAGCAATGGTCCGGCCAGTCACAGTCATGCAATCACCATGCAAGAAACCATGATCAAGAAGTGTTTTCATCAGCAAAGGAATGCCACCAACTTCAAACAAATCCTTGGCCACATATTTGCCGCCGGGCTTCAAGTCAGCAATATACGGCGTTCTTTTGAAAATCTCGGCAACATCAAACAAATCAAACTTGATACCGCATTCATGCGCAATCGCCGGAAGATGAAGTGCTGCATTAGTAGAACCGCCAGAAGCCGCAACCACAGTCGCTGCATTTTCCAAAGCCTTTAAAGTTACAATATCGCGCGGACGAATATTACGCGCCAGCAATTCCATAACAATTTCACCAGACGTAAAACAGAAAGTATCGCGGATTTCATATGGTGCGGGTGCGCCGCAAGAATATGGTAAGGCCAAGCCAATGGCTTCAGCAACTGTAGCCATTGTGTTGGCCGTAAATTGCGCGCCACATGACCCAGCCGAAGGACAAGCCACTTGCTCCAAAGTGTGCAAATCTTCGTCGGACATATCGCCAACCGAATGCTTCCCCACCGCTTCAAAAACATCTTGCACGGTTACAGGTTTTCCCTTGAATGTACCCGGCAAAATCGATCCGCCATAAATGAACACAGACGGCACATTGAGGCGCACCATAGCCATCATCATGCCCGGCAAAGATTTATCGCAACCAGCCAAACCAACTAACGCATCATAGCAATGCCCACGCATGGTAAGCTCAACAGAGTCCGCGATACATTCGCGCGAAACCAATGACGCTTTCATACCTTGGTGGCCCATCGCAATGCCATCAGTCACTGTGATGGTGCAAAACTCACGCGGTGTGCCGTTTGCCGCGGCCACGCCACGTTTCACCGACTGCGCTTGGCGCATTAGCGAGATATTACAAGGAGCAGCTTCATTCCAACAACTGGCAACACCAACCAATGGCTGGCCAATCTGCTTTTCATTCAATCCCATAGCATAGAGATAAGAGCGATGCGGTGCCCGCTGCGGCCCAACGGTTACGTGACGGCTCGGCAGCTTACTTTTATCGAAGGTTTTATTGTCCATGGGGTCTATCCTGTTTTCTTATTATTTGGGGAATTGGGTAGTTTTGATTCTTGTGATGTCACTTTATTGTCGCAAGTCTTAGCAATTCCCTTAGCCCATGCATTAAAAACGTGGAAGATTGAATAGATTTGAATTGGGGCGCTTGCGTGGATCATTTTGTCCTAGATCATGACATTGAAACTAATTCTCATACTGTTGCATTGCCGCCACAGGTACTGGACAATGCATACGCTTCCACGTCAAAGTAATGTTGAATAAGTTCAGGAATCAGGATCCGTCGCTATGTCCGAAGTTATCGCCCCTAGCACAGCCGAAAACCTGCGCTTTGATTACATTCCCCGCCCCGGCTTATTTAAGCTCTGTATCGTCAATTTTCTCCTTGGCATCATAACGCTTTCGATTTACCGATTCTGGGCCAAAACCAACGTCCGCAAACACATTTGGAGTAGCATTCACATTAACGGCGAACCGCTAGAATATACTGGCACGGGTAAAGAACTGTTTCTGGGCGCGCTGATGGTTTTCCTCGCTTTGGTCCTGCCCCTCGTTGTTGTAACCGCTTTAGCGCAAGTATTCATGCCGCTCATCATTCCTCTCATTCAAGGAATTGCGATTCTTTTCATTTATGTCATGTGGGGTTACGCGCTTTACAAAGCCCGCAAGTTTCAACTCACCCGCACCAATTGGCGCGGTATCAAAGGAACGCTCGTTGGCTCTCCCATGATCTATAGCCTCACCTATTTCGGCTCTATGATGGCATCAGGTATGAGCCTTGGCTGGGCCACTCCGGTCATGAACACAGTTTTGCAAGAACAAATCATTAGCGACATGCGCTTTGGCGATGCCGCTTTTAAATTCAAAGGTAAAGCTGGTCCCCTTTATCCAACTTTTGCGCTTTGCTGGTTTCTAACATTGGCAGCGTTCTTGTCCCTAGCTTTTGCACTCAACGGCATGTTTATGGACTGGTTTAAGGCCGACATTATAGCCGCTTTTGCCGACGTTTTTGGAACAGAATCAAGCATCTCGCCGTCAGAGGATTCCATTTGGATTGTTACCAAATACATTTTATTATTTTCCGCGATTGGATTGGCGTTTTTCCTCATAATCCCCATGACGTGGGCAATTTACGTCGCCAAAGAACTCCGCACTTTTGCCAATTACACGCGTTTTGATGGTGCCCAATTCAAGCTCGACGCCACAACCGGTGGCATCATTTGGTTGACTGTCATCAATCTGTTGCTCACAATTTTAACACTAAACATTGCTCAACCCTATGTCCAACAACGCACCATGCGATACGTTATTGATCGGCTCACATTAGTTGGCGCAATTGATATTGATCGCATCCGGCAATCGCAAGTGCCTGTTGACAAACGTGGCGAAGGTTTCGCCGATGCATTTGACGTAGGCGGAATTTAAGAATGGCTGACGCAATTTACTATGACGGACAATCCGCAAAAGATCATGCGGTAACAGTTCGCCTCGAAGGTCACCTGCTGATTATTGTCGGTAACGACCTCGGCCAACAGAGCTGGACTCTGAGCGGCCTTCATCCCATTGATCGCCCTGCTCCTGACCAACCCTTTCGGCTAACCCATGATGAGCATTTGGGCGCGCGATTGGTTCTCCGCGATCAAGAGTTCGTAAATACATTGATAGCGAAACAACCAAACCTCAAAGGCGGGGTCACCGGAAAACAAATCTTTCATGTCGGTGGATGGATTGTTGGAGGCTTTGCAGCGCTTGCTGTTCTTGGCTATCTTTTTCTAACGCTTCTACCGCAACAAGTAGCGCATATCATGCCAGATGCTTGGCGCAATTCCGTTGGCGAGCAAATCGAAAAATCTGTTGTTGCTGGCGCAAAACTTTGCACCAATCCGCAAGGAATTTCAGCCGTCGGCGCTCTGGTTGCCAGCATTTCCGAAGGCAGCAGCGAACTCCCTGCAATTGCAGTTAAAGTTTACGATATGCCAATTATGAATGCTTTCGCAGCTGCCGGGGATCGCATCATTCTGACCCGCGAACTATTGGCAACCGCAAGCGATGCGGATGAAGTTGCAGGCGTCGTGGCGCATGAAATGGGCCATGTGGTTCACCGCCATTCCGAAGCACAAATGGTCCGCGTTACCGGGTTGCAGGTCTTGCTCAGCGTGGCCACAGGCTCCAGCAATGGTGATACCGTGAGCAGCGTTTCTGGCCTAGCAGCCGTCCTTCAATACAGCAGAGACGCTGAGCGCGAAGCTGATGAATTCGCACTAGCAACCCTAGAAAAAGCCAAAATAAATCCACTCGGTTTCAAGCGGTTCTTTGAAAAAGTCTTGGCGCTAGAAGGTGAAGCAAGTTCCGGCACCTTAGGAAAAATCGGCAATATGTTTTCAACCCATCCCGGCACCAAAGACCGCATCGCCGCCATCAAACCATTGCCAGAAGGTGTCATCGCCAAAGCTCCCCTCACCGAAAAACAATGGCAAGACCTACGCAAAATCTGCGAGTAACCGCCAGCTGTTGCATGTGGGTTTAAGAGCCCTCATCCGGCTGTCGCCACCTTCTCCCATTGGTAAGAACCAACGGGAGAAGGCCAATTTAATCAGCCTTCTCCCGTGCGCCTTCGCATGGGAGAAGGTGGCCGACAGGCCGGATGAGGGCCCGTAAGTGCTCAATCAACCTCATCAACCGCAACAATCCACTTTTCCTTCGCCGCTTCCGCTTTCCATTCATTAAAAGCTTCAGTGGCCATCACAGCGTTCATATAATGCCGCGTATCTTCGCTCACATCATGTGCGAAGGTATCAAGCCTGGTCACTACAGGCGCAAACATGGCATCCGCAGCACTAAACTTGCCAAACAAAAACGGTCCACCCTTACCATGTGCGGAGCGGCATTCCCGCCACAGGCTTTCAAGCCGTGCCACGTCTTTTAACACATCAGCACTAAACTGAATTTGCTTTGCCGGCCGCCGCAAATTCATCGGACAAGCATTACGAAGCGCATGAAATCCGGAGTGCATCTCCGCACTCACCGAACGCGCCATCGCGCGGGCCGCTTTATTCTTCGGCCAAACCCCATGATCAGGCCAAGTCTCCGCAATGTATTCGATGATCGCCAGCGATTCCCAAACCTTAACCTTGCCATGCTCCAAAATCGGCACTTTTCCTGCGCCCGAAATTTTCTTCACATCGCGGGTAAACTTAGGTTCACCAAACTTGATCAAGACCTCGTCAAACGCAATTCCTGCCATGGCCAAAACCATGTGCGGCCGCAATGACCACGATGAATAGTTCCGGTTACCGATGTAAAGAATTGGCTTGCTCATGATTTCACTTTCAATTGTTCGGTTGCTCCGCCTGCTTCTTTCCAAGCGGCAAATCCTCCGGTTAAATTTAACACGGGTTTCAGTCCCATACGCTGCAATATGTCGGTCGCCAATAAAGATCGCCAACCGCTGGCGCAATGAATAACAAAGGTTTTATCTTCAGCAAATATTGGCTTGTGGTAAGGACTGGCAGGATCAACCCAAAACTCCAACATGCCACGCGGCGCATGAAAGCTGCCAGGAATTTTACCTTCGCGCTCAAGTTCGCGAATATCGCGGATATCAACAATCACGACATCATCACTTTGCCGCGCAATCGCTGTTGCCGCATCGATTTGGCCAACGCGGCTCGCCGCATCTGCCATTAAGGCCTCATGACCAACGGTTATTTTTTGCACCAATTTACATCCTCACATCGATTTCGGAACATAACGCCAGGTCATGATCGCCATGCCAAATAGAAATACGCCAAGTATTATAAACACAACATCAATCGCAAAGAAACTCAAGGCAATGGCAAAAATGAAACCGGGGATAAGCTCTGAAAAGTCAATGAATGTGCGGTAAACCGCCGTCATTCTTTGGCGCTCATGTGGACGAACAGCGCGCAAATATGGCACCCCGCCAACGCCATCAAGCCCGGTTGCCGCCAACGCTCCAAGCACCAACAATCCCCCTGCAAGCATAGGCATCGCCGTTCCTGCAATCCCAGTTGCAAAAGCACAAACCGCACAAACAAAAAAACAACCCGTTACGACCCAGCGCACACCAATTCGGGCCGCCAACATTCCGTAAAGAAATGTCAACGCCAAAACCACTTGGCTCAGAGACACCAAAATCCCACCTGCTTGCTTGCCAAGCCCACCTTCTAACAACAGCAATGGACCATAGATAAACAACGTTGACCAATAACATGAGCGTCCAAAAGCAATCGCCCACGCCAATCGCAAACGCGGTTGTTGTAAAAACCGGCGCACGTTTTTCAGTGGATTAAACGGCTGCAAATTGCCGGATGGCAACATGTGCTTATCGGTTAAACGCAAATACCAAAACACACAGAGCAAAACCACGCAGGACATAAACACTGCAGCTTGCGTCGCAGCGGGGCCATAATTTGTATAAAGCCAAATGCCCAAAATCGGCCCACTCATCCAAGAGACGGTTGCCATCGACATGCGAATGGATTCAGTGCTAGCGAAATCCTGCCGTTTGATATTGTCTAAAATGTAAAGCGACAGCGTAACGCTCGCGATTGATGCGCCAACATTGCGCAAAAACACACCAAAGATTTGGCCCGGCAAAGTGAAAGTTGCGAGCAACATGCTGGCCAATGCCAAGCACACCACGCCAAGGGTGTAAGCAAACCGGCGGCGCATGCGCCCTACCACAAACGGCATCAACAATGTGGCGCTCAAGACGGCAAAAGCAACCGACGTTGAAAGAATGCTGACTTTTTGATTGGAGCCCAAAAGATCATGCGCTTGAATTGACAGCACACCGGCGTTCAGTGATCGCACAAAAGATTCTAAAAGAAAAATTAACCCAAATGTAAACGCCCCGGCTTGGTGTTTCGGCTTTGCCACGATTATGGGTGATTCTGCGGTCATGATTTGTGCTAGGAAACACTCTTTGGGTAAACTACTCAAGCAAACCAACGACAAATTTGCACACAACTGCCCTGCATATTTGCAACGCTGTGAAGCTAACAGGAACGACTAGCCATGACCACGCAACTCTCTATGACCCAAGAAAAGCAGAAGGTTGCATTGGTTTCGATGTTTGCTAGCGGCTTATTAGCCATTGTCAAATTTGTTGCAGCCGTGTTGACGGGTTCACTCGGCCTGCTTTCGGAAGCAATTCATAGCTTGATTGATTTTGGCGCAACCATACTCACGCTCTTTGCCATTCGCTGGGCTGATCAACCCGCTGACGAAGATCATCACTACGGTCATGCCAAAGTCGAAAGCGTTGCCGCTCTTATTGAAACCGCCCTGCTTTTTCTCACCACAATTTGGATTGTCTATGAAGCCGTTCACCGCCTGATTGCGGGCTCCAGTCCGGTGGCCGTGCCATGGTGGGCAATCGCAATTCTTATCGCTTCAATCGTAATCGACTATAATCGCGCAAAATCATTGCAACGCGTCGCTGATGCGTCCAGCAGCCAAGCCCTCGCCGCCGATGCATTACATTTTCGGTCGGATATGTGGAGCTCTGGTATTGTTTTAGTTGGGTTGGGTTTGGTGTGGCTGGGTTTTCCCAAAGCTGATGCGATTGCCGCTATTGTTGTCGCCGGGTTTATCGCCATCGCTGGCTACAAGCTTGGCAAACAAACCTTGGCCACGTTGATTGATACAGCGCCCGAAGGTGCCACGCCGCTGATCAAAAATTTGGCTGAAACAACCCCTGGCGTGTTGGCTGTCAAACTTCTCCGCGTGCGTCCGGCTGGTCCAACTCTGTTTGTAAGTTTAGTGGTCGAGGTTGCGCGCACTATGGCGGTGGATGAAATGGTACGGCTACGTAATGATCTCAGTACACGGATTAAAAACCAATTCCCCGCAGCGGACGTTGTGATCACCACAGACCCTGTGACACTTGATAACGAAACTATTTTTGACAAAGTTACAATGATTGCCAATCGCAGCGGCTGTAACATTCACCATCTCACGGTTCAGCATATTAACGGTCGAATGGCGGTCAGTTTTGACATTGAGTTTGATGGTGAAACACCGCTCACTATTGCGCATGAAAAAGCGACGGAACTAGAAGTCGCTATTCGGCAAGAACTGGGCGACGATGTTGAAGTCGAAAGTCACATTGAGCCGCAACCCTTACGCTATCTGGAAGGCAAATCCGCTTCCGCGACGGTCGAAAAATCGATTATTACGCATTTGAAAAAACTTGCGGCGAAACACAAAACAATCAGTGACCTTCACAACTTTCGGGTCCGCCAAGCTGATGGCGGATTATTTGTGCACTACCATTGCCGTTTTGCCGGCGCTGCATCCGTCAATCATGTTCACGCGGTCGTCGATCAAATCGAAAATGAACTCGTCACCAAGTTTCCTAAAATTTACCGTGTTATTGCCCACGCTGAACCCATTGGCCGGGCGCACCACAAGCTATAACCCTTGCGATTGCTGCCCTGCCTGCTCCATTTCGTAAAGTTTTACAATTTCTTCGGGCGGAATTTCAATGCGGTTGGCAAGCGAGAATGCCTCGTAAAAACTAACTTCCAGCAATACCATCAATGTGGACAACTGAGCTGTTTTTGCCATTTTTCGCAATTCAAGCAACATATCGGCAATATAGTTTGCAGTCTCAATGTCTTTAGGTGAGAGTTGTTTTATTGGTTTTTGTTCAATCGTTTCAAGTTTCTCTGCACGCGTTAAACCGTTCATTGCCGCCCTCAAATTAACTAAAAGTTGCATTAGATTTTGCGCACACTTTATACGTGTTTTACAACAGAGAAACCAACTTAAGATTGAACAGTAGCTCCATATCAAAATATTCTCGCAATTCAGCACCTTGCGAGGCGCTCCGGATGCCTCTAAGAGCCAAGGCCACAAAGTTTAGGGCATGTAATGACTGTTGTAGTTGTCGAATCACCTTCCAAAGCAAAAACCATCAATAAATACTTAGGGTCAAACTTCACGGTCCTTGCCTCGTTTGGTCACGTTCGCGATCTTCCGGCGAAAGATGGTTCAGTGCGCCCTGATGAAGATTTTGAAATGTCTTGGGAAGTTGATAGCAAATCTTCAAAGCGCTTGAACGATATAGCTGACGCGCTCAAAGGTGATGACCGCCTCATTCTCGCAACCGACCCTGACCGCGAAGGCGAAGCCATTTCTTGGCATGTTCTTGAAGTGCTAAAGAAAAAAGGCGCTCTCAAAGAAAAGAAAATTCAGCGCGTGGTGTTCAACGCCATCACCAAGCAATCGGTTCTGGAGGCAATGCAAAACCCACGCGAGTTGGATGTGGATTTGGTTGAGGCCTATCTCGCCCGCCGCGCCCTCGATTATCTCGTTGGCTTTACATTATCGCCTGTCCTCTGGCGAAAACTTCCAGGCTCACGTTCCGCTGGCCGGGTGCAATCCGTTGCTTTACGAATTATTTGCAGCCGTGAACTCGAAATTGAAGCTTTCAAAAGCCAAGAATATTGGTCCATCGACGGAACATTTAACACGCCTTCCGGCCAAGAATTCTCCGCCAACCTCGTGAGCATTGCTGGAACCAAACTCAGCAAACTCGACATCAAAGACGAAGCCTCCGCCAAAGCAATCGAACTGGCTGTCAAAGGTGGCCGCTTCAATGTTGATAACATCGAAAGCAAACCCGCCAAGCGCCACCCCTACCCACCCTTCCGCACGTCCACCTTGCAACAAGAAGCCAGTCGCAAACTTGGTTTCTCTTCAGCTAAAACCATGCAACTGGCGCAGCGGCTCTATGAAGGTATGGAAATTGGCGGCGAAACCGTAGGCCTGATCACTTATATGCGAACCGATGGCGTGGACATGGCGCCTGAAGCCATTGCCGCCACCCGCAACACCATTCAAAAATTCTTCGGCGAACCTTATGTGCCGTCCGCTCCCCGGGTTTACACCACAAAAGCCAAAAACGCCCAAGAGGCTCACGAAGCCATTCGCCCAACTGAATCCTCGCGCCACCCAAATGATGTGCGAAACCTCCTCGATGGTGAACAATTCGCCCTTTATGAATTGATCTGGAAACGCACCATAGCAAGCCAAATGGAAAGCGCTGATATGCTGCGCACCTCCGCCGACATCGGCTCGGACGGTAAAGATGGCAAGCATTACACATTCCGCGCTACCGGCTCCGTCGTCAAATTTGATGGCTTCTTGCGCGTCTATACCGAAGATTTGGACGACGGCGAAGATGAAGACAGCCGCCGCCTGCCCGCCATGGCCAAAGGTGATG
>JAYUOP010000072.1:0-11216 GCA_043760745.1 Hyphomicrobiales bacterium | reverse complement strand
GATTGTCATCCAGGATTTAGACTACTCGGTTGGAAATAGTGCCGTTTTGAAAAGGTTCAATGCAACAATAGAGCAGGGTAAGCATACAGTTTTGCTCGGTAATTCAGGTACCGGCAAAACGACGCTTCTCCATCTTCTTGCAGGCCTTTTGACACCAAGTGGCGGTACCGTAAATGTTGATCAGCAAAATATTGCAGCTCTAAGCGAGAGTGAAAAAGACGGTTGGCGTGGCCGCAATTTGGGTATGGTGTTTCAAACTTTGCACTTGGTGAAAGCGCTAACTGTTTTAGACAATTTACGATTAGCGAATGCAATGGCTGGTCAAAAAGTTGATCTGACCTTCCTTGAGGGACTGTTAGCAAATCTTGGGCTTGAACAAAAAATCGATCAGTTCCCGCATGAGTTGAGCGTCGGCCAAGCGCAACGCGTGGCGATAGCACGAGCCGTTGCCAACAAACCGAAGTGGATTTTGGCAGATGAGCCAACCTCAGCTTTAGACGATACGCATTGCGCCGAGACACTTGATCTTCTTGAACAGCAAGCGGGTATCTGCGGTGCAACTTTGATTATCGCCACCCATGATGCGCGCGTGAAAGAACGTTTTTCAAACCGCATTACATTGCAATAACTGATCGGAGATCGCTCATGAATAGTTTCAGCCTGAGTTATGCCTATATTCGCGCAAACTGGCTCACAAACGCTTTGCTTGTTGCTCTTTTGGCGATTGGTGTTGCTACCATTGGATTGCTTTTGCACTTTAGCAATAAAGCTGAAGAGCGACTGACAAGGGATGCGCGTGGCATTGATTTGGTCGTGGGTGCTAAAGGAAGCCCGCTGCAATTGGTTCTTTCATCAATTTATCACATGGATATTCCCACTGGAAACATGAGCTTTGATGATGCGGAAAAAATGCGAAAAAATCCGCAAGTGAAGCAAGCAATCCCATTGGCATTAGGTGATAACTATCAAGGCTATCGCATTGTAGGTACAGAGCCAACTTATGTATCTCATTACAATGGCGAGTTTGCCACTGGTGTGATGTTCGATCATTCGTTTGAAGCTGTTTTAGGGTCGCAAGTTGCCGCTGAAACGCGGCTGGGACTGAACGGCGCATTTTCTGGCAGCCACGGTTTAACCGTGAGTAGCAGTGAGCATGCTGATGCCCAGTATAAAGTGGTCGGCGTTTTGAAGCCTACTGGAACTGTTTTAGATCGTTTGATTTTGACGCCCGTTGAGAGCGTTTGGGAAGTTCACAGCGGGGCTGCCCATGAAGATCATGAAGCCAAGCCTGATGATCACGCGAATGAAGCGGGGGCAGAAGCTCATGCTGACGAAGCCAAGCCTGATGATCACGCGCATGAAACGGGGGCAGAAGCTCATGCTGATGAAGCCAAGCCAGACGATCACGCGCATGAAGTGGGGGCAGAAGCTCATGCTGATGAAGCCAAGCCTGACGATCATGCCCATGAGGCAAAGTCAGAGGGCAAAGGAGAAATTACGGCACTTTTGATCAGTTTGAAGACTAAAGCGGCTGCCTTATCTATGCCTCGCGAGATCAACCGGCAAACGGCATTACAAGCGGCAAGTCCGGCGTTCGAATCGGCCCGTTTGTTCTCCTTGTTGGGGTTAGGGCTAGACACCTTACGCTTATTCGGAGGAGTTTTGATCGGAAGTGCTGTATTAGGAATGTTAGTGGCGCTATTTCAATCCATGCAAGCGCGCAAGGTTGATCTCAGTCTGATGCGTGCTTTGGGCGCTTCGAAGTTTACTTTGTTGAAGCAGATTATTGTTGAAACTGGCTTATTGTTAGTAGCGGGACTTCTCGCTGGTTTGGCACTTTGTCATTTGGCACTGCTGGTTTTACCAAAATTCATCCCGCAACTTCGCGATTTTGGAATGGGTCCGTTTCAATTTCTTCCGTCAGAGTTTTTGATGCTAGCAGGTTTGTTGATTTTGGGACTCATTGTGGCCTTGATACCGGCATTAACTGCTTACCGTACTGACGTAAGCAAAACTTTGGCGAGGGCGTAAAATGCGGTGGTTTGTTGTTTTCTTTGCGCTATTTATGGCAGTGCCCGCCCAAGCTTTTGAGTTTGGGGAGGAGGGCGAAGATATGAGCTTTTATGGCATGCCCTTGCCTGCTGCCAAGCCCGGAAATCTGGCTTGGCAAACAATTGGTAGCACCAAAGAAACAGAAGCGCTGGTGAATTTACCGGAATGGGGCGACACCTATGTGATTACGCCCACATTCAATGGCGATTTGAAAGCGTTAGATGGAAAAATAGTAACTTTATCTGGCTTTATGTTTCCGCTGGAACAGACTGAATCACAAGCAAACTTTTTGTTTGGCCCATTCCCGCCATCGTGCCCCTATCATTATGATTTACCGATGTCATTGATTGTGGAGGTCAAAGCCAAAGCACCCGTTGAATTCTCTTGGGATGAAATTAGTTTGCGTGGCACATTGGTTTTAGCCGAGAAAGATCCAAATGGAATTTTCTATTTCTTACAAAATGCCGAGATCATCACGAATTAATTTCGCGTTCATTCGCTTTTGCGTCGTTCCACAAAGCGTCCATTTCGGCGAGGTTTGAGTCTTTTGGCAGTTTACCCTGTGTTGTAAGTACATCTTCTATGTATTTAAAACGCTTTGTGAATTTTGAATTGGTTTGACGGATAGCATCTTCGGGATCGATGCCCATGTGGCGCGCTACATTGGCGAGAGCGAAGAGTAAATCGCCGAACTCAGCAGCTTTTTCCGCGTCCGGTGCATCGCGAAACTCCGCGATTTCTTCGGTGATTTTATCATAAACATTGTCAACCGACGGCCAGTCAAAGCCAACTTTAGCGGCTTTTGATTGTAGTTTTAAGGCACGAGTTAACCCGGGCAGGGCCATGGGAACACTGTCCAGAAGCCCCTGTTTGGGCTGGTCAACGCGCTCTTTGGCTTTCATGTCTTCCCAGAACCCTTCAGCTAATGTGGCCGATTTTGCTGCGTCATCGCCGAAGACATGCGGATGCCGGCGGATCATTTTACGGTTTACGGCCTCAACGACATCATCGAAGGTAAAGCTGCCTTCTTCTGTGGCGATTTGGGCGTGGTAGATGCTTTGCAGCAAGAGGTCGCCGAGCTCTTCGCAGAGATCATTGCGGTTGCCGCGCTCAATTGCGTCATAGACCTCGTAGGCTTCTTCAATCGTGTAAGGTGCTATGGTTTCATAAGTTTGTTCCAAGTCCCATGGACAACCGGTAAGCGGCGTGCGCAAGGCCGCCATAATCGCGCGCAAGGTTTCAATGCGGCGAGGGTCCATATCAGCGGGATTGTCAGTCATTCTGGATATCTATCTTTCATTCGCATAATATATATTATGGAATATTATTGCATAAGTGAATTGACAGAATTCTTGCCCCCGTCAATGGGTTAGCTATTTTAGCGGTGTTTGTTTTGGCCATGTCTTTGCTTCGCAAACGTTGACCTTGTTGTAATCCTTATCCCACTCGCGCCTGGTGCAATCAAACCAGTATGGCGTTTGCGTAGCCCAGCTCGTTATGGCGAATTTTGCTTTGAGCAGCTCCTGAGCGGTTTTGGAGTATGCACCATGGCGACCATGCCAGTTGCAGCCATAGCGCGTTGACTGCACAGCCAGCGCCAGCGCCTCTGGGGCACCATCATCGCCTTTGCTTTCCTTGGCCCATTTGATGGCTGCCGTGGTCAGCTGTTTGGGCGCACTGGACATGGCACTCAAAGCTTCAACTTCTTTCCAGTCGATGAGTTTGGTCAGTGGATGATTGCTAAGCAATGCTTGGCGCTTAGCGTTGGCGCGCGCAACCAAAGCAGGATCAAGCACGCTCTTGAGGTTCGAGGCATAGTACCCATCAATTTCTGCGATGCCGCTGGCATAATCATAGTCTTCATTGAGCATCAAAAGTTGGCGATCAGTTTCCAATGGACACCACCAATTCTTGTCGTTGTGATCATATTGATCAAGTGCTGCAAAGCTCTCAGACGTGATTTCAGTGGCTTGGCCATAACTATTGCTGTTCACCAAAATGCCAAAACGGGGGTTCCGCAATATGGTTAACAGACGCTGGCGTTGAGGGGAGAGTTTCGGAAACTCTTGAGCGGTTTTGGCAAATGCTGCCTTTAGTTCTGGATTTGTGTTGAGCAGAAGCTCGGTTTCACTGTCGGTGCGCGATTTACCAAGTGCATAGCTTCGCGTCCAAGCGGCCCGTGTCAGCAAAGCTTTTTGCGACGCTGAAAACGTTTGATTTTCGCTCAGTTCCCAGAGTTTTTTGACCGGCAAGAAGTTAAGCAATGGCAGGCCTAATTTGGCATTGCTTAGCTCAAGCGATTGCTGCCATTTGGCGTCGTCTTCGGCCACATAAGCCATGAACACAGCAAAAGGTTGCTTTTTCCACTCCGCTTCATCGGCGGGAAAGCGAGCAAAGAAGGCTGGTGTAAGCAGCTGATCGCGCAAGCGGCGGCCCTCCTCCACATTGCCGTCAGCAAGCAAAAATTGCATGAGTTTTGGTAAGATGATGTCCGTGTAAGTTTTCGAAGACTTGATCGGCAAGGCTTCTAAGTTTTTATAAATTTCGTCGAACTGTCCGGCAAGTGCGGACACCCGAACGGCGTGCAACAGTATTTGACCTACAGCTGCAGTTTCCGGAGCATTTCCACACGAGGTTTCAGCAGCCGTCATTGCGGATTTAGCTTTAGACCAAAGGGCCGCGCGGCTTGCATCACTTCCATCCGCTTTCAAAACGCTAAGCGTGTCAAGCGCAATACCAGTTATCCCTGCGCCTGAAGGCTGGATAGCCAAAGAACGGTCAACCAAACTGGTCATCCGGGATTCCCATGTTTTGCCAATTAATGACCATGGTGCAACGGTGAAAGGATTATTTCCGGACTGGCCCGCCATCATCCAAAGTGCCATCGGGTGTTTGCGGCTAGCGTCCAGCACTGCTTTCGAAATTGTTGGGTTTTCCGGTAAGGTGCCATTCAACCACCAGTCATCGCGTTTGCGTGTAATCCCGGCATATTCAATGTCGTAAAGAGCGCGGGCGTAAGCGGTTTTCAGTTTCTCAGATTTGTTGATTTCAGCTTCAGGCAAAGACAGCACGTTCACAGTGCGGTCGATTAGATCAGTCCAGCCCTCTGGTGTGTCTTCTACATTTGATATGTAACCCTGCAACTCTTCTGTAATGGCATGAACAGAGCTCAAACTCGCATCAGCGAGTATAGCGGCGGTTTCTTTGCGGGCTTCAACCACGTTTTTTGCATTTGCCAAAAGATTGGCAACATTGTAGCGCGCCGCTGCACGATGCACTGACTGGCTACCGCCAATTGTACGGAACAGTTCAATGGCCTTTGGTTTATTGCTGTAAAAAGCAATTGACGCTTCTTGATATGCGCGATCATCAGCTTGCATCACCGCCAAAGCTGGGTGAATTTTTACGGCAATTGGTAAGCTTTGATCGGCGGTTGCGGGATTGGCGCAGACTTCCAAAACTTTGGTTTGTGCGACCAACCATTGCTTCACATAAGGACTGAATTTGCCCAATGATTTAATGCGCGTTTGCAAAACTTCGTTGGGGTAGCCAATGCGGCAGTCGTAATTGACGTTTTGTAAACTGGTGTTTTCGGGAGCGATTTCGGCGGTGAGTTTCCGCCAGCTTTCTTGATTATCATAATTGCTACCATAGCCGCCGATAGCTTCCACGCGGGGATCACCTAATCCATTCAATACACGCCAAGTCTGAGCGCCATAGGGTTGCGAAGCATAGATATCAATCAGCTTATTTATGGTTACGGGATCGCAAGCAGCAATAGCGGTAGAAAAGCTGAGGCTTGCGGCCAGTAAAGAGGTTATGGCGCGAAGTTTGATCATTATGATTGTCCTAGAAATTAAGTGATAGTCCGTCGTAAGCTGGCGTTACATTGGCGGGTAAGTTTCGCAACAATGTGGCGTAATCCATGTCCACATGCATATTCGTAATGATCGCTTGTTTGGGTTGCAAACGCTCGATCCAACTTAGCGCATCCTCCAGCGAAAAGTGACTGGGATGCTTCGCGGGTCGAAGGGCGTCAATGATCCAGGTGTCAAGATCGAGCAGAGCTTCGATACTTTCATCCGGGATTGCTTTCACATCAGGCGTATAAGCTACATTTCCAATGCGGAAGCCAAGTGCATCGATATTGCCGTGGTTCAGTTGTATTGGCAAAGCCGTGATATCGCCCCCTGCTCCGTGAGTGGTCACTGAAACACTCGCGTTAAGGCCATGGCGAATTGCAACGACAGGGTAATCGCTGCCGGGGTTGGTTTCGAAAATATATTTGAAACGCGTTTGCAGCATTTTCGCCGTTTCATCATCCGCCCAGATCGGCACTGGCTTTCGTTGGCGGATGAAAAACACCCGTAACTCGTCGATACCGTGGGTGTGGTCCGCGTGTTCATGGGTATACCAAACGCCATCCAGATGATCCACATGAGCACCGAGCATTTGCTCGCGCATGTCAGGCGAAGTATCTATCAGGACATTGGTTGTGCCAAGCAATCCTATTTTTTGTAATAGTATGGAGCAGCGGCGGCGGCGATTTCTCGGTTCGCGCGGATCACAAACACCCCAATCATTGCCGATGCGCGGAACACCGCCTGACGAGCCGCAGCCGAGTATGGTGAGGATTCCCGTCATGTTGCAGGTCCAAATGATGTCGGGCGCGGGACTTTGGAAAACAGCCGAAAGAAATTATCACTCGTAATTGCAGCCATCTCCGGTGCGCTCACGCCTTGAACCGCCGCCAAGGTTTCCAATGTTTTTACAACATAGGAAGGCTCATTTGGTTTGCCACGAAATGGCAAGGGTGCAAGGAAAGGCGCATCGGTCTCCACGAGCAATCGATCAGCGGGCAAACTCTCCGCCGTGTCCCGTAAATTCTGCGCGGTTTTATAAGTCAGAATGCCAGAAAAAGACACATAGAGGCCAAGCTCAACCGCACGTTTTGCCAAATAATCTTGCGCTGTAAAACAATGCAGCAAAGCTTTGAATTCGCCTTTTGCCATTTCAGTTTCAAGGATTTCAATGGTGTCGTCTTCGGCTTCGCGGGTATGGATCACGAGGGGTAAACCGGTTTCGCGGGCGGCGGCAATATGCGTGATAAAACCTTGGCGCTGGGCGGCGCGGGGGCTGTTATCATAATGATAGTCAAGTCCTACTTCGCCAATCCCCACGACTTTCGGATGCGCACTGAGAGCTACAAGTTGCGCTGAAGTCACATCTAACTCCTCATGCGCATTATGTGGATGGGTTCCTATAGTACAGTAAACATTGGGATTTTCTTCAGCAATACGCAACAAAGGGCCAAAGTTTTTTACCCGCGAACTGATCGATAGCATAAGACCGACGCCTGCCTTTTCGGCGCGATCAAGGATCGCTGGCAGTTGATCTTGCAGGCCGTCATAATCGAGATGGCAATGGCTATCGACAATCAACATCAAGTACTACGCCTTTGCCGGGGTTTCGCCCGCTTCCACAAAGCGTGGGAAAATGGCGGTCGGAGCCAAAAGTTCTTGCCCGCCAACCAGCTTAACGTCGATGCGATCAAAACTCCGGTTCTCGGAACTGATTGCTAACAAATCGAGCAGTTTATCGGCTGATTGCGGCATGATGGGTTGCACCAGAATACCTACAACGCGTAACACTTCAGCTGTTACATAAAGCACGGTGCCCATGCGATCAGGATCCGTTTTCTTCAATGCCCACGGTTCTTGGCCAGCGAAGTAACGATTGCAATCGGCGACCACTTTCCAAATTTGGTCCAGCGCACGGCTGATGACATAATCATTCATCAGTGTCCGCACCTCTGGCAATAATGCATACACAGCCGACAACATTTCCTGCTCTTGATCTTGGAGTGCTCCACATACCGGGACTAACCCACCACAATTCTTGTTGATCATGGAAAGCGAGCGCTGCGCCAAATTGCCGAGGTCATTGGCAAGATCAGCATTCATGCGAGCAATAATTGCTTCATGACTATAGCTGCCATCTTGGCCAAATGGCACTTCACGCAAGAAGAAATAGCGGACAGCATCAACACCATATTGCGCCACTAAATCGGATGGTAAGACGACGTTGCCCAATGACTTTGACATTTTTTCGCCGCGACTAAACAAGAAGCCATGAACCACAATGTTTTTTGGTAGCGGCAATTGCGCGGACATCAAAAACGCTGGCCAATAAATGGCGTGGAAACGCGTGATATCTTTGCCGATAACATGCGCTGCGGCGGGCCAGAATTTAGCGCGCGGTCCCGTTTGATCAGGAAAGCCTGTAGCGGTTATGTAGTTTGTCAGGGCGTCCACCCAAACATACATGACGTGTTTGGGGTCGCCGGGAACGGGCACGCCCCAATCAAATGTGGTCCGGCTGATGGAAAGGTCGTTCAACCCGCGTTTTATGAAAGCTGTGATTTCATTGCGATATTTTTCCGGCGTGATGAAATCTGGATTTGCGTCGAAATGAGCCAAAAGCCTATCGCCATAAGCGGAGAGTTTGAAGAAATAGCTTTCTTCTTCAACCCACTCAACCAGCGTTCCAGTCTTAACCGCAAAGCGGCGCTCTTCACGTAATTCGGTTTCATCTTCATCATAATAAGCTTCATCGCGTACCGAATACCAACCGGCGTATTTTGACAAATAAATATCGCCATTGGCCAACATGCGGTTCCAAATTTCTTGGACGGATGCTTTGTGTTCAGGCGAAGTTGTGCGAACAATCACGTCCGCGCGGGCGTTTAAAAGCTCGCCCATTTCCTCAAATTGAGCGGCGGTGCGGTCGGCAAGTTCCTGCGGTGTAATGCCTTCGCGCGCTGCGGTTTGCTGCATTTTCTGGCCATGCTCATCCATGCCCGTGACAAACAAAACGTCGCGGCCATCCAAGCGTTGGAAACGGGCTATTACGTCCGTTGCGATGCGCTCATAGGCATGGCCAATATGTGGTGCACCATTGGCATAAGGAATAGCTGTAGAGATCAGAAAAGGAACTTTGGACATGGGTTACCGAGAATAGAGATTATGCCGCTCGCATGGCGTCATCGATCAGTTTCACTGCATCAATTACGGCCTGGCGACGGTCGAGGTTTAAGGCATTTGTGCGCCGAATGGAATGGGATATCTGTGCATGGGCCTGTGCAAGCGCCCTGCCCGGTTGATTGGATGCATAGTTGCGCGCTGAGTTGCCAACCCAATCTAACAATAAATCACAGAACACATTAAAATCATCAGTGGTTAGAGTTCGTCCAACAAAACGATTAGTGAATTCAACTAGGTTCGGGGCCGATAGTTTATTCATTGCACGATAAGCCGTAAAAGCCACCGCACCTGAAGAGTTTAACAACATTTGCGCGCGGCCGGGACTGCCATTGGCAAGACCAATCGCTTGGTCCATTGCGGCGCGGTTGATCGGTTCACTTTCAAGCCGATGGGCGGTCAAAACGGCTAAAACTTCGGTTTCAGTTAGACCTGAAAATGGTAATCTTGTGCAACGCGAGCGCATCGTGCGGATGAGGATTCCGGGCGAGTGGCAAACCAAAAGTAACAGGCAATTGCGCGGTGGCTCTTCCACTAGCTTCAAAAGTGCATTCGCTGATTCTGTATTAAGGTCATCAGCGGCATCGACAATGGCTACGCGCCAACCATTGCCGCCCGCTGTGCGCCCGAAAAAATCAGTAAGTTTGCGCGCGTCATTGACGGAGATTTCGGATTTCAAGCGCCGTGGTTTGCTGTCGTTCAGTTGGCGCTCAAGAATAAAAACATCGGGATGGGCACCAGCGGCGATCCAATGCGCAGTTTTTGCATCAGGAGAGATATCGAGTACCGTGTCTTTTGGTCGGCCCTCACCGTTGAGAACATAGCTTGCGGCCTTGTAAGCAAAGCTTGCCTTGCCAATGCCTTTGGCACCTGTGAGCAGCCAGGCGTGATGAAGTTTACCTGCGTGGAAAGCGCGTAAAAATTGGTGAGTTTCGGCCTCGTGACCGAACAAAGCTTTGGTGAAGCGGGGATGTTGCGGACCCTCGCGGGGATCTTCGGATTCCTCAGCCATGGAGCTTTGGCTCCACTACAGTCCATACAGCACTGGCAATTGCATCAACCGACGCACTGGCATCAATCACAGTACAACGCTCTGGTTCGGCCTGTGCGATGTCTAAAAAGCCTTGGCGCAAGGCTTGGTGGAAGGCGAGACCTTTGCGCTCATAGCGGTCTTCGCTGCCATCGCTACGGGCTTTTGCACGCGCTAAACCAATTGTCGGATCGAGGTCGAAAACGAGGGTCAACTCTGGTTTGTTTTTGCCAACAATCGTGTTTTCTAATGCAGCTATAAATTCTGGACTACAGCCACCAGCAAAGCCCTGATAGGCGCGGGTCGAGTCCATAAAGCGATCACACAGCACAATTTTGTTAGCGGCCAGCGCTGGTTTGATCACCGCATTGAGGTGGCTATCTCGCGCGGCATTATTTAGTAACGCTTCGGCTTCCGCTGACCAACGGGATGCTGCGCCATTAACCAGAAGGTTGCGAATTGCTTCAGCCTCAATCGTGCCGCCGGGTTCGCGGGTAAGAATGTGAGGGCGTTTAAGGCTTGCCAATCGTTCAGACAAAAGTCTGATCTGAGTAGATTTCCCCGCCCCTTCCCCACCTTCAAAAGTGATAAAAAACCCCGCCAATTTATGCGCCAAAAGCCATTATCATGACGCTGTCCCAAGCTTTTTGCCACATACCGTCAACGCGCTCAACGCTTGAGCCAACCGTCAACGGAAGTTCAGAAATGACCTTGCCGCCAACGAAAATTTTCAAGGTTCCGACTTTATCTCCCGCATTCACTGGTGCCATTAAAGGCCCGAGATAATTCATTTTTACTTCAACGGTAGCTTGCTCAGCAGGAGATAAAGCAATGCGGTAGGCGTCCTTGCTGATGAGTTCTACCCAATCAGATTTACCGCCCCAAACCCGCGCTTCGGAGACTTTTTCGCCGGCTTCAAATACATCAATTGTTTTGAATTGACGAAAGCCCCAGTCGAGTAATTTTTGGGCTTCAAGTTTGCGTTCATTGATCGACGTTAGCCCCGCAATCACCATAATTAAACGGCGACCATCGCGCTCGGCTGTGCCGACCATTCCATAGCCCGCTTCTTTGGTGTAGCCGGTCTTCATGCC
>JAYUOP010000071.1:0-11278 GCA_043760745.1 Hyphomicrobiales bacterium | reverse complement strand
GTGAAACAAAAAACCGGGCCAAATGCTTGCCCATTCAATTATCTCTATTGGAATTTTCTTTCAGAAAATGAAAGTACTCTCGGCAAAAGCATCCGCCTTGCCATGCCATACAGAAATTTAAATCGTATGAACGAAGAACAGCGCGCAACGATAGCGAGCGATAGCCAAGTGTTTTTAAACAGCCTAGCGCCATGGTATCCCATCAAAGAATAAGTTGAAAATCGATGGTAGCGAGAGAGGGACTCGAACCCCCGACCCCAGGATTATGATTCCCGTGCTCTAACCAGCTGAGCTACCTCGCCATCGATAGCGGGGGTATAGTAAAGTTCTACATGCAAAGTCAAGTCGCAGGTGCGGTATCTTCGTCTTCTTCGTCAATGTCTTTTTGAAAGAATGTCCGGAAGATCGAAATAAAAGCAAAATACAAGCTCGCCCCACACCACAACCACAACTGAATTGTATAGATTAAGTCCGTCGGCCCTTTGTCTTTGCTGCTGATCACCAAACTAAGCGTCATCGCCGCCCACAGCACAGTCATCGGGATCGTAATGTTTCGCCAATGGGTAACCCGTAACGGATGCACAAATTTAATCGGCACAAAAGTCAAAATGCAAAGCACGATGATGGTTATCAGATTGACCATCCAGCCCGTGTCCAGCACATAAAAATACAATACCACCACATTCCAAATCGCCGGAAAGCCGACGAAGTAATAGTCTGACGATTTCATACCAACATTGGCAAATGTGTAGCATGACACTGCCATGATGGCCGCTGCACAAATCAAGCTCCAGTTTTCTGGGGCAAACCAAAATGGCGCTGGCACCATGTTAAACCAATAAACCATGAGGGCTGGCACAGCGACATATGTGAAAAAGTCGATCACATTATCAAGCGTCGTGCCATCAAAGTTTGGCGTGTATTCTTGCACCCGCGCACGCCGCGCCAACGTGCCATCAATACCATCAACAAAGAGTGCCACGCCAAGCCACATGAAAGCCACGACAGCATCACCTTTGAGCACAGCGACCAAAGCTAAGAAACCAGCAACAATCCCACAGGTCGTAAAAGCATGCACCGCCCAAGCGATACCTTTTTTAACTTCCAAATCCAATTTCTGCTTACGGCCAAGTTTTGCCACTGAACACTTCCTCGTTGCCGCCCCGACACAACTTATACGTCGGTTCCAATAGCCTAGCAAGATTACTAAATTTGCCGCACGTATTTCCACACAAAAGCAGGTGGCATATTCGCCATAATCATCCCGGCTTTCTGGCCAATGAGACCAACTTTATCGGCCACACTGCGCACAATGGGTGACGCATTGAAATAGCTAAACTGAACCAAAACACCGCCCGGTTGAAGCACCTCGGAAATCGCTTGTGCAATGGCAGCGCGAATAACGGGCTTCATGCTCCGCAATGGAATTCCGGAAAGCACCCGGTAGACCGGACGATCATCAACGCCATTGAGCAGCGTCAGCAGCTGACTAGCGTCACCCTGTAAAACGCGAACCAATGGAAACGCGCGCCGCAAATATTCAACAAACTCCAAATCAAACTCAACGAGTATAAGATTCTGCGGCCGCACACCGCTGGTCAACAAAGCTTGCGTAAAAATTCCCGTTCCCGGGCCAAGCTCAACGACCACTTCATCAGGTTTAGCCCCGAGCATTTTGACCATCTGCAACGCTAATTTCTGACTGCTCGGAACCACAGCGCCAATGCCCATTGGGCTTTGCAAATACTTGCGCAAGAAAAACATGCGGCCACGTTTTTCGTGGGGTTGGATGTTATCCATTATGTATTTTGACTGGCAATAAATCCGCCACCCAAAACCCGTGCACCAGATCCCGGACCATCATAGAGAACACACGCTTGCCCCGGCGACACGCCATATTCACCCGCCACAATCGACACAAATGGCCGCTCCGAATGACGATGCAAAGTAGCTTCAATGGCGGGGCGCGTTGACCGGATTTTGGCAAACACCGGCTGACCATCAGCCACAGTCTCAGACGCACCCAACCAATTCAAATCTGCAATCGGAATATCATGCTGTTTCAGCGCCTCACGCGGGCCCACCACAACTTGCTTTGAAGCGGCGTTGACCTTCACAACATAAAGTGGCTCCGCATCCGAAATCCCGAGGCCCTTGCGCTGACCAATTGTAAAATGAATAATGCCGTTATGCTGGCCCAAAACCCGGCCGTCCAAATGCACAATGTTGCCGGGGTCGGCGGCATCCGGGCGATGCTTCAAAATCACATCAGCGTAGCGCCCCTCCGGCACAAAACAAATATCCATGCTGTCGGGCTTATCCGCCACCATCAATCCAAGCTCGCCCGCCAACCGCCGCGTTTCCGACTTTGGCAATGAGCCCAATGGAAAGCGCAAATAATCAATTTGGGCCTGCGTGGTTGCAAACAAGAAATAGCTCTGATCCCGCGCCATATCAGCTGGCGTAAACAAATCCCGCGCCCGCGTTCCATCGCCACGCGCCCTACTCTCTATATAATGTCCAGTCGCCAAAGCGCTCGCATCCAAATCCCGCGCCCGCTGCAAGAGATCAGCAAATTTCACAGTTTGATTGCACTTCACGCATGGGATCGGCGTTTCCCCCGCCAAATACCCGGCCACAAAATCGTCAACCACCGCTTCTTTAAACCGCGATTCAAAATCTAAAATATAATGCGGAATATCAAGGGCTGCCGAAACTCGGCGTGCATCATGAATATCTTGGCCCGCACAACACGCGCCTTTCCGCCGAATAGCCTCGCCATAATCATAAAGCTGAAGCGTAATCCCAACCACATCATAGCCCGCCAACTTCAAAAGCCCAGCAACCACCGAGCTATCAACGCCACCTGACATTGCGCACACAACACGGTTTTCCGCCGGGCGCCCCGGTAGATCCATCGCACTATGAACAGCATCGAGTATGGCGGTTGAAAGTTTCATTGGCACTAAATGGGCGTTTCTCCACCAGAACGCAATAGTTTCGGCAAAGCCTGTGCCGGATTGAACCACTTCACTCAGATAATTTGTAAATTGTTCATAAGGGTTTAGCTCATTCTTAAGGCTCGGATGACTATGCTGAATTGTAGTGAGTACCTGCGTATTAGGTAAGTGAGTTTGAGTATGAATGGTCAGTTGCGTTCTCGCGTAAATTACGTCATCGGTCCCGATGGCAGTCCGCTAACAATTACGGATTTGCCGCCACCCGGTTCCCATCGTTGGGTAATCCGCCGCAAGGCAGAAGTGGTTGCAGCAGTTCGTGGAGGTCTTTTAAGTCTAGAAGAGGCCTGTGAGAGATACACACTCACTGTGGAAGAATATCTCGGTTGGCAGCGGTCCATCGACCGTCACGGCCTAGCCGGACTGCGCACCACGCGCATCCAGCAATACCGTCAGTAGTAAAGTCTAAGCATAATAATATGGGGCCGGATGCGATAAGCGTCTGGCCCTTTTCCATAGGCCAGAGCTAACTTCAATATGGATTAAGATGCGGGGCAAGGTCACCACGATTCTACGTGCCGCCTAGCAATAATGTTGTGAAGCATGAAAGCGCTTTACATTAGGTTGTAGTGCTGCCCATTTCGCTAAGGAGCGGATGTTTGGTTTTTGCAGGCAAAACAAATAAGGCTTGTTAACGTTTTGGCGTTGGGGGAAAGTTGAACGAGTTGCATAAAATACAAGCTGCATGGATTGTGGTAGCTGCTTGGCTTTGTATTCCAACAGCAGTTGGCGCGCAGGGCGTATCAGATCGCGGCTGTTATGGCGATACGTTTGAAGTGATACTGGTCAATCAAATTACAGGCGAGCCTAAGATACCGATGTCGATCCCACTGGATAGCTTTCCTGTTATGAATGGTTATCCTCCCAACCCGAATGGTTCAGCCCCTGATCCAGCACGCGAATGTTTCAAAGAGCCCGTGCTTGTGAAAGATGTCTATTTTTATCCCAACAGCAAACCAAGTTCCGTACTTGGTATTCCAGCAATTGGACCTTTCGTGAGACGGTTTGAAATCCACTATGGCTGGGGTTGGGAAGATCAGCATTACATCAGAGAGCAGAAAGCGTTTGAGAAAAGTAAAGCGGAGGGTAAAGCCGCAGTTCTGTCAAATGGGTTCACAAAACTTTATTCCACTCCTACAATTTCTGGAGAATATCGTGCTCCTGACAATTACACGGAACCAAAGGGTAAGCCGTTGCAATTTCATTGCAACAATATGGAATGCAATATTGGATACCCATTGAAGCAAGATGTTTTTGTTAATTACCGGTTCGAACCAGATAAAATTGAGCTACATCAATGGATTGAGCTTGATCAGCTTATGCGCGAGGTCGCGGTCAAGTTTGTTGATCCGGATTACTTGAAGAATTTCAAACCTATTGACGGGGGTAACTGATGTCACTTTTTCTATTCACGGAAGCTGAGAAAACTCTATTCAACGCGGCTTATGAAACCGGGCTGGCAAACTATCGAGAAAAAGGGAGAAAAAGGGGACGCTTCCCTTTTTGAAAGAGGAGAAGTGGGGATTACGGTGACGGTGGATAAAACTTTCGAACTATTTTAATAGGGCAATTGAGAACACGCCCCCCAGTTTGATCAACATCGCTACCCCTATTATTTAACCCGACCCTGTTTTCAAAACCCAATCAGCGCTTTAATCTTTGCTTGCACTTCGGCTAAAACTAGCGCGCTTACCACGCCTTTTTTAGTGGCCTTTCTTGCCCGCCAATCCAAGCTTTTCACTTGATCAGCCAACACAACGCTTGGCGGGTCAGCACTCACAATGACTTCGAGAACATAACCCTTGATCTTGGATGACAAAAGACAACAAATCGCCATACCGCGTTGAGCGTTGTAAGCCGCAGGTGTCAGCACCAATGCTGGTCGGTGGCCAGCTTGAGGATCAAATTCCAACCAAACAATATCACCGCGCTCTGGAACGAAAGCGGCCATCACCAAACTTCATCGCCTACGGCTGGACAAAATTCTTCATCATTGTGAAAAGTCTTAGGATCCATTTGCGCTAACAGTGTAGAAAGGTCAAAAACCGGAACTGCGATGGGCTCGATCACAATCCGCCCGCCCTCTTCGCGCACATCAACTACTTACGCCCGCCCTCCCGGGAATCAAAGGGGACGCTTCCCTTTGTTTTTCAAAAAATTTGATCTGAGCTGGTTTTGTTTGATGTGAATTATATCAATCCTTGCGACAGATGTTCATTCGTGAGCATTTTTAAGTTGATTTAGTTCTTCTTTTGTTCTATGGCAATTTGCAGGAGAAAATGCGTCGCATGGATTGGAACCGCGCTATTGAAATCAACCGTACCGCTCTGACCCGCATTGTGGGGGTGCTGTTTGCGATGTTGGGCGTGGTGAGTGGGTTGACGTTGCAGCGCATGTTGCGTGCCGCAGAGTCTGCTTTGCGGCGCTTGATTGTAATCGCAGCCCATGGCCTGGTGGCGAAACCTATGGCATCGCGCACGATGCCGAAAGGACTTGTAATTGAGAGCAAGAGCACAGGGCGAAAGTCTTTTCAGCTTTTTGATACGCGGAAAGTTTTCGGCTTTATCACACCGCAAAACCCACTCATCGTGATGGTCAAAACCCACACCAGCAATCCGTTTAATCCCTTTGATCAGATGTATTGGAGACACGTCCCAAAAACCACGAACCCTGCAGAAAATTTCTCTCGCCGACTTGACGCCCTGAAGCACGCGCTCGAAACCATCCCGCAGCAAGCCATGCGTTTGGTGCGCTGGCAAGCCAAGCGCGAAGCGATGCAAAAACCCAAATTTACGTCCCCATTACGTCCCGGTCGCCCACCCGGCCACCGCGCCAAACCCAAACTGGAAATCGATTACATCCTCAAAGAATCCCATGGGTTGGCATGGGATATTGGATACAGAAATTCATCCTGAATAATCGGCTTTATTGCAGTCATGAGTCAACGCGCAACTCCCCACGCCATTGTCATAAGCAATAGAATCGCTCTTCCATTTCTGCGATAACCCTCCCATATTCCGTCGCAACCATGAAAATCCTCCTCATCCACGCCCATCCCAAGCCGTCCACCTCCATCGCCCACACCGCCATGCTGAAAGCATCGCGCAATGTGGAAGGGATCACACATCATGATCTTTATGCGGCCTATCCTGACTTTGCGATTGATGTAAAACACGAGCAGGAATTGCTTTTGGCGCATGATCTCATCATTCTTCAGCATCCGTTTTATTGGTACTCCACCCCCGCCATTATCAAAGAATGGCAAGATGTGGTTTTAGATTATGGCTGGGCCTACGGTCCCGGCGGCGATAAACTCCATGGCAAATTTTGGCTTTCTGCCATCAGCACCGGCGGCGACCAAGCCCTCTACGGCGCAAAAAATCGCAACCGTTTTAGCGTGGCAGAATTGCTCAGCCCCCTCAATCAAACCGCGCATCTCTGCGGCATGGCATTTATGGAACCGTTCATTATTTATGGCGCGCGCCGCTACACATCAGGTGAATTAGCCATCGCTTGCAACGAATGGGAAAATCGTTTGATCAATCTGCGCGATGATAAAACCGATCCCATGAACCACCTTGCCAAGGGTTATGACTTGCCCGCCAACTTCAAAAAGGGTTCCACATAATGGATCTGCAAGGCTTCCTTTTTGGCGCATTTATTTATCTCTGCGCCGCCGTTATTTCCGCTCCCATTGCCAAGCGTTTAGGTTTGGGCTCCGTTCTCGGCTACCTCATGGCAGGCGTAATCATTGGCCCATCCGTTCTGGGTTTCGTTGGCCAAGAAGGGGCCGACGTGATGCACTTTGCCGAATTTGGCGTCATCATGATGCTTTTCATTGTGGGCCTCGAATTACAACCCGAAGCCCTCTGGAAACTCCGCCGCGCTATTTTTGGGCTTGGTCTTTTGCAAGTCGTGGGCACCGCCGCTGCCATAGGTGCGGCTGCCATGTTCTTTGGTTTAGATTGGCGCGCCGGATTGGCAGTGGGCCTCATTCTGGCAATGTCTTCAACCGCAATCGTGCTGCAAAGCTTGGCTGAAAAAGGCACATTAAAAACACCGAGCGGGCAATCTGCATTCGCGGTGTTGCTGTTCCAAGACATAGCCGTCATCCCAATCCTCGCCCTCCTGCCCTTGCTCGCGATCGGCCATGGCGCAGAAGCAGGACACAGCACATCGCTGATTTCCGAATATCCCGCGTGGTTGCAAGCCCTCTGCATTTTAGGCGCGGTCGCCATCATCATCGCCGCTGGCCGCTTCATCATGCAGCCCCTCTTCCGCATTATTGCGGACACCGGAACCCGCGAAATCTTTGTGGCCTTCGCGCTCCTCATTGTGGTTGGCATTACCCAGCTCATGGGCCTTATTGGTCTCTCTGCAGCATTGGGAACATTTTTGGCTGGCGTTGTTTTAGCCGACAGCGAATATCGCCATGAGCTCGAAATGGATTTGCAGCCGTTCAAAGGCTTGCTGCTCGCGGTCTTCTTCATGGCGGTTGGCGCTGGCATAGATTTCTCGCTTTTCCAAACCGCACCGCTCACATTGCTTGGTCTCATTGCTGGTTTCATTGCGATCAAAATCATCGTCATGTTTGCGCTTTCGCTGCTCTTTAAGCACGGTAAAGCCAACGCCAGCATGCTTGGGTTTTCGCTCGGTCAAGGTGGCGAGTTTGGTTTTGTGCTGATCACTTTTGCTGCGGGGTTAGGGCTTATCTCTGTTGCCACTTCCAGCATGTTGGTCGCCATGATTGCGCTCTCCATGGCGCTGGCCCCCCTGCTCATGATGCTCGATCAGAAATTGGTTCAGCCGATATTTTCGGGCGTTGAAGAAGCACGCGAGTCCGACATGGTCGACCATAGCGATACCGAAGTGATCATTGCGGGACATGGCCGTTTTGGCATGACCATTGGCCGCTTGCTCAATGCGCAAGGTAAACGCTGCGTGGTTTTGGACCATGACGCAAGCCAAGTCGACGTGTTGCGAAAATTTGGTTTCAAAGTGTTTTATGGCGACGCATTGCGCACCGATCTTCTCGAAGCCGCTGGTGCAAAAACCGCCAAGATTCTCATCATCGCCATAGACGAACGCGAAAAAATCGACGAACTCATCACTATCGCCAAAATGCACTTTCCGCATTTAGAATTATTCGTTCGCGCCTTTGACCGCGCCCACGCCCGTGAAATTATTCAAGGTGGCGTCACCCATGTTTATCGCGAAGTATTCGGGTCATCAATGGACTTGGCGAAAGACGCGCTCGTAGGCCTTGGCAAACACCCCTACGAGGCCACCCGCGCAGTAAAGCTCTTTCGCCAGCATGATGAAGATTTCCTGCGTAAGTCCGCTGCAATAACCTCCGACGACAAAGCCCTCGTCGACCTCGCCCGCATTTCCCGCGCCGAAATCGCTAACGTCTTTCGGGGCGACCGCGAAGATCAACCACCGGCAAGTGACAGCGCATGGTTAGACACGGACCGCGGTTCAAAGGAAGTTTAAGCGACCAACGTAAAGCTTCGCGTTTTCACCACCACAGATGATTTCTATTTCGTCGGAAATGACTACGGCGTCATCTTGGTTCAATTTTTCCCCCGAAACAAAAGCCTCACCTTCCAAGATATAAAGCACCGTCGCCCCACTCCCTAACTTAATGGTGTTCATTGCTGAAAAGTTTAAAACCTCACATTCCAAACGGAATTCTCCCCTCGTCACAAACAGGTTTAAATCCATCGACGGCCTGCCCAACAGTTTACAATTCAGCGGCACATCGCAGGCAAATTTATGCGGCACAAAGCGTTCATGAACCTGCAAAACCTCGCCATTCGCAAACTCTAAGTCCATGCCATCGCCATCCAGCATCATGAAAATCCGGTCCATGCCGGGATACATTGAGAATGGCACATCGCCATCAATCCGCGCTTTGGCAAACCGCCAAGAAAAATCTGCCGCCCCTACTTTTTTGTAAGATGCAATCTCCCAAGACGTGCCCATGCCATTGCGCCAGCGGCCTTCAATAAGTTCATTTTGCCGAATAACGCGGAGCATTTTTCTAACCCTTTATTTTTGTGTCACAAGCCGCCATTATGTATCCCATGACAAATTCTATCCATGACATAGCAATAGACCCGCGCAACGCCAACATTCTGATTTCGATCAATGGCACATTGTGCCCCCGCGCCGAGGCCATGATTTCTGTTTTCGATTCCGGTTTCATTTTGGGTGATGGCGTGTGGGAGGGTATGCGGCTCGTGCAAGGCGGTGTGCCATTTCTTTATGCCCACATAGAACGCCTGTATGAAGGTGCCAAAGCCATTTTCATGGACGTAGGAATAACGCCCCAAGAATTAGTGGCGCGGCTTTTTGCCTGCATAGATGCAAACAAAATGCATGACGGCGTGCATATCCGCTTGATGGTCACGCGCGGTGTGAAAGCCACACCCTATCAAGATCCGCGCGTGACCATTTCGTCCGCCACCATCGTGATTATCCCAGAATATAAAATCGCCAACCCCGAGAAATTCGAGCGCGGCATGAGCTTGCACACGGTTAATGTTCGGCGTGGGGCGCCCGATGTTCAAGATCAAAAAATAAATTCGCATTCAAAATTGAACTGCATCACGGCTTGCGTGCAAGCCGCTAACGCCGGAGCTGACGAAGCCCTTATGCTAGACCCCCTTGGCTTTGTGGCTACTTGCAATTCCACGCATTTCTTTATTGTGAGGCGCGGCGAAGTCTGGACCTCTTCCGGTCAATACTGCGTGCTCGGCATTACCCGTGGCAACATGATCCGCTTGTGCAAAGCTAACGACATCCCTGTGTTTGAAAAACAATTTTCGCTTTACGATGTCTATGGCGCAGACGAAGCATTCGTCACCGGAACCTTTGCTGGACTTATCCCCGTCCGCATCATCGACGGTCGCCCCGTTCGGCATCCTTTGTCGACTGCGGAATGGTCCGGCGCGGGTCCAATTTCCCAGCGACTGTCGACGCTCTACAAAGCACTTTGCCAAGTTGAAAAAACGAGAACACTCTCATGACAATCCTCGCAATGTGGTCCGGCCCCCGCAACATCTCTACGGCCATGATGTATTCATTCGGCAATCGCCAAGATTGCACCGCTTGGGATGAACCATTTTACGCTTTTAGTTTGAAGAACCATGGCAACGACCATCCCATGCGCGATGATATCATGGTGGCCAATGAAACCGACTGGGATAAGTTGGTAACCGCTTGCATCACACCAAAAGCCACGCCGTTGTTCTACCAAAAACACATGACGCACCATATGTTGCCGGGGCAAGACCGCAGCTGGATCGCGGGCCTTACCAATGCGTTTTTGATTAGAAAACCAGAACAAGTTTTGGCAAGCTACACTGAGAAATGGGCGGAAGTTTCTTTGCGCGATATTGGATTTGTAGAACAAGCTGAAATATTTGATCTCGTTGCGCAGAAATCGGGGAATGCTCCTGCTGTCATCGATGGGCAAGACGTGCTGAAAGCGCCAGAAGTCATACTCAAAAAACTTTGTGCTGCTTGCAAAATTGATTTTGATCCAACCATGCTAAGCTGGCCACGCGGTCCGAAATCATTTGACGGCGTTTGGGCGTCGCACTGGTACAATGCAGTTTGGCAATCGCAAGGCTTTGCTGCCCAAGCGCCACGTGAAGTAAAACTCACCCCTGCTCTGCAGCGCATTGCCGATCAAGCACAACCCTATTACGAAAAATTAAAGGCCCACGCGATTTCTGCGTGAGCCTTGATACGTCAATCAATAATTTGGTTTATCGCGAAATCGCGTGTCCGTGTAGCATTGCTGCTGGCACGACGGGCATTGGCGGATGCAATGATCCACCTTCTTTTTCCACAAGCAATTCAATCTTGCGCAAATCGGCTTCTTCTTCGGCCAAAGCCGTGGCCGCTGTATCCTGCTGATCTTTCAGCTCACCGATGGATTTCAAAAGATTATCGCGGCGGGTGCGCGTTGCCTTTGCGGCCATAGAGTAGTTGACAGCATTCGGGTCTGTAACCCCATTGCGCCCTTCCTCAAATTTTACATGAGCGTCGAGCTCATCATATTTTCGCATTAGATCTTGCACCATCATGTCAATATCGGCCAACTGGCGGCGGCGATCTTCCGTGCGGAAGCGATGAAGCCGTAATAAGCTGTCGCGTGAACGCATGTTTTTTCTCACTATACTCATACTCACAAACACAAAAGCCCAACATGGACTCTATCCACGATTCTCCGAATCAACTAACCATGAAGA
>JAYUOP010000070.1:0-11502 GCA_043760745.1 Hyphomicrobiales bacterium | reverse complement strand
GGCTGACCCTGCCTCACCAGCTTTCAAAGCTGCAGAGAGCGTTCGCTCGGAATGGGTTATCAAAATTGATGGTCAAGTGCGCGCCCGCCTTGCCGGTACAGAAAATGCCGACATGCCCACTGGCCAGATTGAAGTTTACGCAACCGAAATTGAAGTTCTGTCGCAAGCTCTAGAATTGCCGCTGCCGGTATTTGGTGAACCCGATTACCCCGAAGATATTCGCTTGAAATATCGCTTCCTCGATTTGCGTCGCGAAACGTTGCACAAGAATATTATGACTCGGACGAAGGTTGTCACATCGCTTCGTAACAGCATGGCGAACATTGGCTTCAACGAATTCTCAACACCGATCCTCACGGCGTCATCGCCAGAAGGTGCGCGGGACTTCCTCGTGCCATCGCGCATTCATCCTGGAAAATTTTTCGCGCTGCCGCAAGCGCCACAACAATATAAGCAATTATTGATGGTCGCAGGCTTTGATCGTTATTTCCAAATCGCCCCGTGCTTCCGCGATGAAGATCCGCGCGCCGATCGTTTGCCAGGTGAGTTCTATCAGCTCGATCTTGAAATGAGCTTTGTGACCCAGGACGATTTGTTCGCAACCATGGAACCGGTCATCCTCGACACGTTCGAGAAATTTGCCAATGGCAAATCTGTTCGGAAAGACGTTCCCCGCATTCCGCATGATGTGTCGATGCGGAAATACGGCACCGATAAGCCAGACCTCCGCAACCCCGTAGTGATGCAAGCCGTCACGGAACACTTCGCTGGCTCCGGCTTCAAAGTTTTTGCTGGGATGATTGCCAACGATCCAAAAGTGGAAGTCTGGGCCATCCCCGCACCAACCGGTGGCTCACGCGCTTTCTGTGACCGGATGAACGCATGGGCGCAAAGTGAAGGCCAACCCGGCCTCGGCTATGTATTCTGGCGTGATGGCGAAGAGGGCGGCGCTGGCCCCATTGCCAAAAACATTGGACCAGAACGCACTGAAGCCATTCGCCAACAATTAGATTTGAAAGTCGGCGATGCTTGCTTCTTCGTCGCAGGCCGCCCCGAGAAATTTGTGAAATTTGCTGGCGATGCCCGCACGCGAGTTGGCAAAGAACTCAAACTTACCAATGAAAACGAATTCGCATTGGCATGGATCGTTGACTTCCCGTTTTACGAATGGGACGAAGAAGAAAAGCACGTTGCCTTCTGCCACAACCCGTTCTCAATGCCGCAAGGTGGCATGGACGCATTACAAAACCAAGATCCGCTCACAATTAAAGCCTTCCAATATGACATGGTGTGCAACGGTTTTGAAATCGCGTCAGGCTCCATCCGCAACCATTCACCAGAAACCATGGTGAAGGCGTTTGAAATAGCGGGCATGAATAAGGCCGTAGTTGAGGAAAAGTTCGGCGGCATGTACCGCGCCTTCCAGTATGGCGCACCGCCCCACGGCGGCATGGCATTTGGCGTCGATCGTATTGTTATGCTTGTGGTTGGCGTAAACAATCTGCGTGAGATTACGCTGTTCCCAATGAACCAGCAAGCTCAGGACTTGCTCATGGGCTCCCCATCCGAAGCCACACCAAAACAACTGCGCGAGCTGCATATTCGGCTGAACCTGCCGGAAGTTTAAACCACAGTTTAGGAAGGGGACAGTTTGCCGCCTCGCTCTTGGTTAAGAGTGAGGAAGCAAACTGTCCCCGCACTTTTTTGCTGTTAGTCGTTCGCCGAAACGCTTAGTCCAAGCAAGCCAATCAACGAAGCAGGATTTGCGGTTCCTGCCGCTATCATTGCATCAATTTTAACAGGCGTTTCTGGCGTCAATGAAATCGTCAAGCTCTTTGGATCTTTCAAATACGCACCAACGGCTTCCGAAGCCTGCTTGCTAAACTCAGGAACCCCAAACATCATCATTGCTGCTTGGATTTGCATGGGGGCCGTGCCAACAAATGTTGCAGCGTCAGTTCCCATTGCGGCGGCTGCCATCGATAAAATCTTTGCCGTAATTGATGCATCCTCAAAAGAAATTTCGGCTTTGCTAATCGACATCGCATTGTACAACGCCAATGCTTTTGCAGCTTCTTGTTCTGCAGTGGAGGGATCCACGTTCGTCTTCTGTAAATCTGCGACACCCGTTAAAGATACATCTCCAATGGCACCCGATAAATTTAATGTACCAATGTCTTTGGTGGTGAATGCAGTATCAAAATCAACTGACATCACATCGCCTGTAAGCGTTACGTCTCCACTTGCTTTGAGGTTGATATTCAAACCCTTATAGCCCAGAGCCTTGAGTTGGCCAGTGGTGTCCATTGCGGCAACAGCACTTTCAGGAATTGCTACATCGCCAATGCTGGCGGTGAATTTTCCAGCGCCTGTTACCTTGTCACCTGTCCACGTTGCGTCGTAGTCAGTTATTGAAATGGTTTGACCCATAACTTTCACATTCATCAGATCAACGGTCGACTTATCAATAAGACTTAAAGTAGCGCGGAAACTTTGGGCCGGTGTTGGCGCTTGAACCGGCAATGCCACATGAAACCCTTCTGACGTAGCGGACGGAATTTCGAACGAATAATCAAACCCAGAATCACTCATGTCCGCTTTCATAGCGCCGTATGTCACCGTACCAACGGTCACAATGCCATTTTCGACTTCGCCCACATCAACAAAGTCAATTTTCGCGATTGACACGTTAACGCCAGGCTTTACGCCGTCTGCTGCGACAGCAACTTTCAAATTGCTGATGGTAAAGTCATTGCCATCCGTCATGTCGAGATTGTCATAGGTTGGCTTTGCGCCAAATTGGGTTTCCATGATTTGCAAAAGAGCGGCTGCTACCGGCGGCACATCTTGCGCCTGCACATTTGAAATAAAAGCAGCAGAGATCAACAAAGTCAAAGTGAGTTGTTTCGTGACGGCGTTCATGGGTTTTCCTTTGAAAAAAAGTTACCCCCGCCTGATAAATGCTCCAGTCTGAACAAATTGTGAATAGCCACTGGCTTGCTGAATCGACTTCGATGACGTATTAATGGTTAATTCACAAATCAGGACATCAAATATGCGGAAATTCTTTACAGCACTGTGCGTTGCATTATTTGCGGTTGTTGCCGTGCCATCTTATAGTTATGCGGCTGCGCAGCCGACTGCGCAGGAATTACTTGTTCTTAAGAAGAAGAAGAAATTAGCGGCAGCAAAGGCTGCAGCTGCAAAAAAAGCAGGTGAAGACAAACTCGCAGCAATTAAGCGCCAGAAGGTTTTGGCGAAACAACAGGCCGCATTGAGCAGCGCAAGAAAGCGTAATCTTGCAAGCGCCAATAGCTGTGGATCGTTTATGAAATGCTTGTTTGGCTCTTCGCGCAGACGTAACGTTTCCAATGCATCTTTCGGCACCGGCGGTTTGAGCGGACGAAGCAATCGCCGTGTTGTTGATTGGAACGACACGAAATATCCGGTAGGCTCACTGATTGTTAAAACCCCTGAGCGCGCGCTCTATTACGTAACTGGCGGCGGCGAAGCAATTCGCTACAGTATTGGGGTTGGCCGCGAAGGCATGCAATGGAGTGGGCAAAACCGCATTAGCAGAAAAACCGAATGGCCATCTTGGACGCCTCCCGCTGAAATGATCAAGCGCGAAGCTGCTAAGGGCCATATTTTGCCGGACTTCATGGAGGGTGGCCCCGGTAACCCGCTAGGTGCAAGGGCTATTTATATCGGCGGCACCATTTACCGTGTGCACGGCACAAATAATGAAGCTTCCATCGGTGGTGCGGTGTCTTCTGGCTGCATTCGTATGATGAATGCTGACGTGATTGATCTTTATAACAAGGTCAAAATTGGCGCGAAGATTTACGTGTACCAATAAAGAATTGACCCCGGAAGCGAATGCGCTCCGGGGTCTAATCCGAAATCTTCAGTTAACTGAATTACTTCTTTGCAGCGGCTTTCTTCGCAGCTGGTTTCTTAGCGGCGGCCTTCTTTGCAGCTGGCTTCTTAGCAGCTACTTTTTTGGCGGCTGGCTTCTTTGCAGCAACTTTTTTCACAGCGGCTTTTTTAGCGGCTGGTTTTTTTGCTGCTACTTTTTTTGCTGCTGGTTTTTTTGCAGCGGCTTTCTTTGCTACGGCCATTTTTCTCTCCTAGAGTATTATGGTTGTTAGTGCCCCACAACGCAGGCTTTACTCACTAGACATTTGCGCTATGCAAAATTGATACGCGCATTTGTCATTAAGATGTGTTTTGTACCCGTTTGTGTGATTCGGCAATATGCCGACTACATCTTGTGTATCAATCCATCATGCCTAACAAATGGTAAACAATGTGTGTGATGAAAATTGATCTTTGTACTGATGTTCAGTGTACTGACTAAATGGAGTTGGACGTTGATAGATCAATCCACTCCGGATTATCACGCTCGATCAGATTTATTTTCCATGCGCGAACCCACTTCTTCATTGTCTTCTCGCGTTGGATAGCTGTATCAATCTCAGAAAAATTCTCAAACCAAACCAACCGCGTTACGTGATGTTTTTTTGTGAACCCTTTTTGCTCAAGTGCCTTGTGCTGCGCAACGCGAGCCATGAGATTATTCGTGACGCCAATATAGAGTGTGCCATAAAGTTGGCTGGCAAGAATATAGACAGAATAGACCCGCTCTTCTTTTTGATAGTTTGTCATGAAATAGAGCTGCCACACTCATCCAACATTGTCATCCTCGGACTTGTTCCGAGGACCCATCGTTCAGCACCGACGGTGTATCGACCATGGGTCGCCGGAATAAATCCAGCGATGACAATGGGGGAGGGGCGCACCAAACTCTGTCATCCTCGGACTTGTTCCGAGGACCCATCGTTCAACACCAACAGTGCCACACCCATGGTTCGCCGAAATAAACCAAGCGATGACAATTGGGGGTGGTGCCAAAATTGAAGGGGTCGTGTCAAAATTATTGTCATCCTCGGACTTGTTCCGAGGGCCCATAGTTCAACACCGACGGTGTATAGACCAAGGTTCGTCGGAATAAATCCGACGATGACAATGTGGGGGTAGAGTAAAAATGGTCGGAACACTGTTCCGACTTTTCCTGTTCAATCTGTATTTGGCTATTTTTATTCAAACTTCTTTGTAGAAATACCCAGTTTTGCGAGGGATAAAATCATTGTAGGTGTTAGCTTACGCTTTTGACCCAATTCCCTGCGGTTCAACTCGTTCAGAAATCTTTTTCTCACTTCAGCTGTTTTTTCTGTAACTCCAAACTGCTGGGAAATTTCTGAATTCGACGCGTTCAAATCAACTTTTTCTCTTGGCATTAAAAAAGCTGAAGCAAATTGATTTGCTTCGCTTTCTAATTTGGCGACGCCGAAAGTTCCGGCTTGGGTTCTGGCATCCTTACCTGACATTGAGCGAGAAAGTGCACCGTCACGATTATGTAACATTGCGTGCCCAATTTCATGCGCAAGTGTAAACCTTGCGCGGCTTGAGACAGCAAGATCTTTAAAGGTACTTTCTCTTAAATAAATCGTTGCTTTGGTTGTATCCGTGTATGCGTCATCGCTTCCCATCTCATCGTCAGGCTTTACAACCAGATGGATTCGTCGAGCTGGACGAATGTCGCCAATCCGAGAAGCAACCGTATTCATAGGTACAGGAAGTGCGTCGTAAACAGTAACATTTAGCCTCGCCTGATTGGCAAGATTCTCTATTTCTAACTGTCTCTTCAGTTCACTCATCTATAGTTTCCTTTTTCTATCTCAAGAACACCCGCTCGTGCCGCCGCATGTGTCACACTTCATGCAGGTGCCATTCCTGAGCAGTGTGAAATTCCCACACTCGCCGCATGCTTCGCCTTCATAGCCCTTCATCTTCGCTTCGCCACGAAAGTCGCGCGATTGGATTGGCGCGGCAACTGAAGTTTCAGCAAAGCTTGAGAGCACAGGCATTTCTGCCAATGACACCGTAACTTCTGCCGCGCGCATTTGCATGGCTTGGATTGGAGATCCACCAGCACCCGCAATCATCATTGGCTTTGGCATCACAACAACATTGGACAGGTTCGAGCTCCGTACAAAGCCCGACGACAAGAACTTCTGCGCAGATTTTGGCTCTTCAGCACCAACGCCCTTACCCAAACTATCAAAGCCCATTTCGGACTGATCAACATGAGCAAGATCATTGCGACCGAGATAAGATACCGCCAACTCGCGGAACACATAGTCCAAAATGGACGTTGCATTTTTAATTGAGTCATTGCCTTGCACCATGCCAGCGGGCTCAAACTTTGTGAATGTAAACGCATCCACATATTCTTCCAGCGGCACACCATATTGCAGACCAACCGAAACCGAGATTGCAAAGTTATTCATCATGGCGCGAAGGGCTGCACCCTCTTTGTGCATATCAATGAAGATTTCACCAAGCTTGCCATCATCATATTCGCCGGTGCGCAAGTAAACCTTATGGCCACCGACTACTGCCTTTTGCGTGTAGCCCTTACGGCGACCCGGTAACTTATCGCGACCACGAATAACCTCGATGACTTTTTCAACGATGGTTTCAACGCGCTGAACCATAGGCTTGTTCATCATGGTTTCGACGACATCTTCAGCATCATCATTATCATCATTGATAAGCTGAGCTGACAATGGTTGCGAGAGTTTCGAGCCATCGCGATAAAGCGCATTGGCCTTCAATGCCAGTTTCCATGACAACATATAAGCCGCGTTGCATTCTTCAACGGTGGCATCATTTGGCATGTTGATGGTTTTGGAAATTGCACCCGAGATAAAAGGCTGCGATGCCGCCATCATCAGAATATGGCTTTCAACCGAAAGATAACGCTTACCAATACGACCGCATGGGTTGGCGCAATCAAACACCTTCAAATGCTCGTCCTTTAATCCAGGCGCACCTTCAAGCGTCATCGCGCCACAGACATGCACGTTGGCTTTGTCGATGTCCGCCTTGGAGAAACCAAGAAAAGCGAGGAGATCAAAACCATAATCATTGAGTTGATCATCGGTCAACTTCAACGCTGTCTTGCAGAAGTCTTCGCCGAGCGTCCACTTGTTAAACACGAACTTGATATCAAATGCTGAAGCCAATCCGGATTCAACCTTCGCAATCTGCGCCTCGCCAAAACCTTTAGCGCGAAGTTGCGCATGGTTCAGGGCAGGGGCATCCTGCAAAGTGCCAACGCCAACCGCATAATTGATGATCTTTTCAATTTCAGTGGCTTCATATTTCAGCGTCCGCAAAGCTTCTGGAACCGCTTGGTTGATGATCTTGAAATAACCACCGCCCGCAAGTTTCTTAAACTTCACAAGTGCGAAGTCTGGCTCAATACCTGTGGTATCGCAATCCATAACGAGGCCAATGGTGCCTGTCGGCGCAACCACAGTTGACTGCGCATTGCGATAGCCATGCAGCTCACCAAGCTCAACGGCACGATCCCAGGCTTTACGTGCATGAATAACCATTTCTTGTTCAGGACACAATTCAGCATCCAGTGGAACAGGAGAAATCTGCAAGCCTTCGTAACCAACAGTCGCACCATAAGCAGCGCGGCGATGATTGCGCATCACGCGGAGCATATGCTCGCGGTTCTTTGCAAAGCCGGGGAATGGTCCACGCTCAGACGCCATTTCAGCTGACGTGGCATATGAAACGCCAGTCATGATGGCAGACAGCGCACCGCAAATAGCACGGCCTTCGTGGCTGTCATAAGAAATGCCAGACGTCATCAGCAATCCGCCAATGTTAGCAAAGCCCAGACCCAAGGTGCGGTACTCATAAGACAGCTTAGCAATTTCCTTTGATGGGAATTGCGCCATCAATACGGAGATTTCGAGAACCATGGTCCAGAGGCGAACACCATGCTCATAAGACTTAATGTCAAACTTGCCAGTGGCCACGCTGCGGAACTGCAGCAAGTTCAATGATGCAAGGTTACATGCCGTATCATCCAAGAACATATATTCCGAACAAGGATTAGATGCGCGAATTTCGCCGGATGCCGGGCAAGTGTGCCAGTCATTAATGGTTGTATGGAATTGAATGCCGGGATCAGCTGATGCCCAAGCGGCATGGCCAATCTTATCCCAGAGATCACGCGCCTTGAGTGTTTTGATCGTCTTCTTGGTCATGCGAGCCGTCAAGTTCCAGTCACTGTCATTTTCAACAGCACGCAAGAAATCATCGGTGACGCGAACCGAATTATTCGAGTTCTGGCCGGACACTGTGCGGTAAGCTTCGCCATCCCAATCGGTGTCATAAGTGTCAAAGGAAAGTTCCTTGTAACCCTGCTTGGCAAATTGAATAACGCGCTTGATGTAATTGTCTGACACCATGTTCTTCCGCGCGTCTTTAACTGCGCGTTTCAGGGCAGGGTTCTTTTCAATTTCATAACAATCATCGCCAGGGCCTTCGCAATTGACGCAAGCCTTCATGACAGCAACCAAATGCTTCTTAACAATCTTGGAACCCGTGACCAGAGCAGCGACTTTTTGCTCTTCTTTCACTTTCCATTCGACGTATTCTTCAACATCGGGATGATCAACATCAACAACGACCATCTTGGCCGCGCGGCGTGTGGTACCGCCGGACTTGATTGCACCTGCTGCCCGGTCACCAATCTTGAGAAAGCTCATCAAGCCGGATGAGCGCCCACCGCCGGAGAGTTTTTCGCTATCGCCACGCAAATGGGAGAAGTTAGAACCCGTGCCCGAGCCATATTTAAACAGCCGTGCTTCACGAACCCAAAGATCCATGATGCCGCCTTCGTTCACAAGGTCATCCGCAACCGATTGAATGAAGAAGCATGTGGCTGTGGGTGTTCATAAGAAGACTTAGACTTTGTCAGTTTGCCGGATTCGAAATCGACATAGTAATGCCCTTGACCCGGACCATCGATGCCATAAGCCCAGTGCAGGCCGGTGTTAAACCATTGTGGAGAGTTCGGCGCGCATTTCTGCGTGGCCAACATGAAGCACAATTCTTCGTAGAATACCTTAGCATCCTCTTCGGCGTTGAAATAGCCGCCCTTCCAACCCCAATAGGTCCAAGTACCGGCCAACCGATTGAAAACTTGCTGTGCTGTGGTTTCGCCAATGATGCGTTCTTTTTCCGGCAGCAAAGCCAAAGCATCTTCATCAGGAACAGAACGCCACAGCCATGACGGAATTGATGGCTCCTCAACCCGCTTCAAGCGTGCTGGAACACCAGCTTTGCGGAAATACTTTTGCGCCAGAATATCCGTCGCAACTTGGCTCCATGCCGATGGCACTTCAATATCTGCCAAACGGAACACGATTGATCCATCAGGATTCTTGATTTCACTCACGGCCTTACGAAAATCAACATTTCCATAAGCACCCTGACCAGATTTCGTAAAATTACGTTCGACTTTCATATTCCGCCCTCAAAAAATTATCATTCAAACCCGCGGCAAAAAACGCACCCGCGATGCAAAATCCCCGCCCGTGTTTGACCTACGCCCCGACACAACGAAATTGCTCGTCATGTTCTTCTTGTTTTTTATTAACCCGTTGGTTTTGCGCGTTTTTCCGCACAGAACCGCCCCCGTTTCAATAATCTAAATCTACTCCTAGTCAGCCCCAAACGTCAATAGCTAGTGTATTAACGAAAGGTTAACGCTACATGTTGTGTGCACAGGTTTCGTTGAGCTGTTGATAAACCTGACCACACCCGATTCTATCAATAACCTCAAGAGATCGTCGGGGTTATCCCTCGGCTGTATTTTCCAACTGTGGATAAGTTTGCCATCCTGGCCAAAGTCGTCAAGTCTTTGTCATAAAAACAAAAATATATTTTCTAAACCTTGACACCAAATCTGAGTGCAGATTCGCTTGAGTGCTCAACTTATGCGGCAGTAACAACCGCTGGCGGGGCATTGTCCGGACCCCGAATCGGACCAAGGCAATAGAGAATCGGCAATGCGAGCAAAGCGAACCCGCCGAGCATGAGCCAGCATTCATTCAGCGCCAAAGTCAGGCTGGCGTTTTGAATGATATCCATCACCCCCATAAGCTCGGACGGATCTTCCATATTTGGCATTTCTTCGGGCGTGAGACCTAAAATACTGCCAATTCCCGGAGTATTTTCTTTCATGGCTTCTAAGATGTTCTCGGCATGCAGAGGTGAACGCCAAAACAAAATCGTATCTATCAGTGCAATACCAATAGCGCCGCCAAGATTGCGGGAGAGATTGAACAAGCCGCTCGCGTCCGCAACCTTTTCACGGTGAAAAAGCCCGAGCGCAAAGCGGATGGGCGGCAAAATACATAATGCCATAAAGCTACCACGCACAACTTGCGGCCAAAACATTTCATCATAATCCGTATTGACCGTTTGGTTCCAGCTCATGAACAAACCAATCGCTAAACCGACAAACCCAATTGTTGATAAAAGTCTTGCATTCACTTTGCGGTCAACTTGCACAATGAGCGGGGCTGAAATCAGCTGGGCGACACCTGTCACTAAAATTATCATGCCAATTTCGAGCGGGCTATGGCCCCTAACAAATGACAGAAACAGCGGCATCAAGTAAACCGAACCAAACAAGCAAAGCCCAAGCAAGAAACTCAAAGCACATCCAAAGGCCAAGTTCCGATCGCGTAATAAATGAAACATCACAGCGGGATTAGGGCGCAGATAAATCAAATAACTCAACAGGGCAGTAAACACTAACAGGCCTAGGACGATTGGCGAAAACCAACTGTTATCTGGCGCTTCTTTCAATGCGATCAAAAACCCACCAAGCGCTAGCGCTATATAAAGCAACGAAAGCCAATCTAACTTACGGAGAAGTGAAATCTGCCCAGCGACCCGCGGCAAAAACAATAATCCTGCAATGATAGCCAATACACCGGGTACAATGTTGATCAGAAACAGCCAATGCCAAGAGTATTGTTCTGTCAACCAGCCGCCAATTATGGGTCCTAATGCTGGCGCAGAGACCGCCAAAAACCCACCTATTGTTGTCGCCAAGGTTTGTTGGAACCCGCGGTTAAACATCAGAAAAATGCCGGTGAATACCAGCGGAATGAGCACTCCGCCTGCAAAGCCTTGTAATATGCGCCATGCAATTAAATCGTAAAAACCAACGCTGGCCGCGCAGCCCAATGACGCCAACACAAAAATACTTAATGCGCCAACAAATAACCAGCGCATGGAAAATACGCGTGTCAGCAGGCCCGTCAGCGGAATAGCAACGACCTCAGCAATCAAATATGCCGTTTGAATCCAGCTCATGTTATCAGCGCCAATACCGAGCGCTTCTTCAATAACCGGAAGGGCAGTCACAACAACTTGAATATCGAGAATGGCCATGAACATGCCAACGCAAAGTGCGATGAAGCCTAACCAAGTAGAGGATTTCACAATCAAAACCGGAAGTGAGTTAACGTCAATGCGAGTCATAAAATATCACTAAGACAGTTTCGTCATGAATCGTATGAAATTTCGCCACAAACCGCAAAGTTTCCCACAGAAAGC
>JAYUOP010000069.1:0-4445 GCA_043760745.1 Hyphomicrobiales bacterium | reverse complement strand
ACTCCTCGTCAGACTCAACGCCAAAACCAGAGAAACAAGGCTCAAATTCCAAAAACAATCTTGACAGGTCAGATAGTCGCTCCCATGCGAAGGCGCACAGGAGAAGGCGATTTAGTTTGCTTTCTCCCGTTGGTTCTTACCAAGGGAAGAAGGTGCAGGGCTTTTAATTCTCACACTTAATCGACTTAAATCCATCGCAGAATTCTTGGTCGCAGATAGCGCCGGTTCCGATGAGGCGAGTTGGGGCATAGGCGCCGATATTATTGGCAACGACATGGCCGCCGGACTTCGCCCAGCCTTTTGATTCGCAGAACTTATCAGCGGCAGGAGCACCACAGCCCACACCCCAATCAACGCAGAGGTCAAGGCGCTTGCCATTGAACTTTGGTTTCGCATAGGTCTGAGAAGCCGGCGAGGCCTTAAAGCATGTGATCTGCGAAAAACCATCGCAAAAATCTTGGTCGCATAATGCGCCGGTGGAAAGTAAACGGGTTGGGGTGGATGCGCCAATGTCAGATGCAATGGCATGATTGGTGGAGTTTTCAAAACCCTTGCTCGCGCACCACGCGTCGGCTGCGGGTTTACCGCAATCAGCACCCCACGTGAGGCAGATGTCCAAGCGCTGGCCGCCCACTTTGGGATCGGAAAATGATTGGTTTTCGGCAGACGCGGACCCTGCGAAAGCAAGGGTACAAAAAGTTGCGGCGATGAGATTACGGGCAAATGATTTCATGATTTAGTTTCCTCTCAATGATCGGGATTTTTCCCATGACACTTTAGTAGAAAACAAATATGCAACTTGACCTGAACGCCGTATTCACCGGGCGTTCATTTGTTAAACCAGCCGAGCAGCCGTGGCAGTATCGCGCGGCCAGCACCAAACCGCAAGTAAAGGTGTTGCGGTTGATTTGGTGGCATGGTGTTCCATTGGCTTATGGAAAATAACGTCACCCGCTTGCTTTTCTGTGAAATCATTTCCGCCTTGTTTCCACAAACTGGGACCAGTGAGCGGCCAATAAAGCTCAGGGGCAGGATGAAAATGGTCGGGGTAATGTTGATATGGACCCACGAGGAGAAGGCCGAGCAGAAAATCATCTCCGGGGAAAAAACCCTTTGGACCAATGAGTTCACACCAAGCGTAGTTTTTGAAAAAATCTTTACTGAGAGACTCGAGCCGATAAGAACTCGTTTGCAACCAATTGAGATGATCGTCGATGGTTGCTAGGGAAGCAGCCAAACTCGGCGTGGTTATCATGGTCTGCGCCACGGTATTAGCGAAGTAACGCGTCACGGTTTGATATGTGGGCGGCGGAGCAGTGAAATTATCTAGCGTCAAATCTTGTTCAGCCAAGCGCTGCAAAACGTCGTTGACAATGCGACCTGGTCGTTTGGCTAGTTCTTTGGCAATCGCGTTGATCAACCAATTTGCAGTTTCAAATAATTCGTCACTCATCAACACGCGCTCTTAAGAAATTCCGGGACCTGTGATTTCTTTGATCAGTTTTCGCTGCATAGCAACCCCAAAATCCGCATAGCTATCCGTTGTCATAACAAAATTTGAAGGCCCGCCAACTACCGAACTTTCGAGATAAACATCGAGAGTTGGAAACTCATTTCGGATGGCCAGACCATTGATGGTAATGCCTTGGCTTACCACTTGATCCCGCACAAGGCGCACTGGCAAACCAATGTTATTGCGGCCATCCGTGCTGATATCTATAACCCGGCGGGTGGCACTTGGCGCTTTCTGAAATTGAACACTGGCAAAGGCGAGAGCACTGGACATTGAGGTTCCACCCTCAATTAAATTGCGCGGCGCGCTGCCAAGTTTAGTTGCTATTGCCAGCAAATCATCGGCTGTGGAAATTTGCGTCCACGGCAAAATCACATTTTGATTTTTCTCTTCTGACCAATGGAAAACCAGAATTGCAATACGGCGGTTTTCACCAAGCTCAATTGCTTCGGCAACCGCTGGATTTAACAATGCCGAACCCAACCCTTCCATTTGCAAACGATACTCCGTCGCGTCGACGCTAAATGAACAATCGATCGCAAGGATAAGTGCGAGATCAACTTGCGCAGTTTGGGTCTTCGCGGATTGTGGCAAGACAACAAGCCCGCCCGCTATCAAGATAGTCGCTAAGGTTTTTAAACTTTTGCGAAACATCTTTTCTCTTTCCGCTAGTGCTCTTGGAATTCGATGTAATCAAGGGCGCGGCAATCCTTAGCCCGCCAACCGATTTTGACCGATGCGCCCTGCTCCAAATGGTGACCATTGGCTTTGTTTGGAACCTTTACGATGAAATTCCGATGACCTGCCACTTCAAGCCGGGCGCGGATATGATCGCCGAGATAAATCAGTTCAGCGATAACCGCCTTCATCACAACATCCACCGATTTCGCGACGGGGTTTATGTCAACGCGCTCGGGCCGCAAAGATAACAACGTACGGTCACCTTTTTTCACAACGCTGCCAGCATGGGCTGTTACGGTCTCACCGTTTTCCAGTGTGACTGTTGCAATCTGGTTTTTATCGATCTCGCGGACGATACCTTTGAGTTTATTATTCTCGCCAATAAATTGCGCGACGAAGGAATTTTCAGGATTCTCGTAGAGTTCATCTGGTGTCGATAATTGTTGAACCACACCGTCATTGAACACAGCGATGCGGTTTGACATGGTCAAGGCTTCGGCTTGATCATGAGTGACATAAACCACGGTGACACCAAGGCGCTCATGAATATGTTTGATTTCATATTGCATTTGCTCGCGCAATTGCTTGTCAAGCGCGCCCAATGGCTCATCCATTAAAACGAGGTCGGGTTCAAAAACGAGTGCACGCGCAACGGCCACACGCTGCTGCTGACCGCCGGATAATTGGGCGGGGCGGCGGTTCGCCATGTTTGGCAATTCCACCATTTTGAGAATTTTCTTTACGCGATCTTCAATGTCGGTCTTGCTCACATCGCGCACCTGCAATGGAAATGCGAGATTTTCAGCAACGGTCATATGTGGGAAAAGCGCGTAATTTTGAAACACCATGCCAATACCGCGTTTGTGCGGTGGTACATTGTTGATGGGGCTACCTTTCAGAAAAATCTCGCCGTTGGTGGCGGGTTCAAAGCCGGCAAGCATCATCAGGGTCGTGGTTTTGCCAGATCCCGAAGGCCCGAGCATGGTGAGAAACTCACCTTTGGCAATGTCGAGATTGAGGTTTTTAACGACGAGGGTTTCGCCATCATAAGATTTCTGAACATTAACAAAACGCACCATGGCATCTTGCTCGGCTTTTGACTGCAGTTTATTCAACGTCGTTCCCTCAGCTTTTTGGATTATGATAGCAGGGTCAACTCACATTGGAAGCGTCATTTGCGATTTGATTTTTTCGGTTTTGATTTTGCTGGAATTATCAAATGCTCAGGGCCGTAAGGGAATGCGGTTATATTTTTATTGCCCTTTTCTGTGATCACCAGAATATCATGTTCGCGATAGCCGCCAGCGCCTTTTTGGCCTTCCGGCACCATGATCATGGGTTCCATGGAAACCACCATGCCGGGCTCCAAAATCGTTTCGCAATCCTCGCGCAATTCTAGGCCACCTTCGCGGCCGTAATAATGGCAGAGCACGCCGAAGGAATGACCGTAACCAAAGGTGCGGTATTTCAGGAGGTCATGCTGGGCGTAAATATCATTCAAGGATTTGGCGATGTCGGAACAGCGGGCACCTGGAACCAAAAGCTTTTTGCCGACATCGTGCACCAAGCAATTCACTTCCCACAGGCGAATGTGTTCTTTGGTGGCATTCTCGGCAAATAATGTGCGCTCTAAAGCGACATAATATCCGGCGACCATGGGGAAGCAATTTAACGACAGGATATCGCCCTTTTTGATTTTTTTACTGGTCACGGGATTATGCGCGCCATCGGTATTCACGCCGGATTGGAACCAGGTCCATGTATCCATCAATTCGGCGTGCGGCCAAACCCTGGCAATTTCGCGGATCATGGTTTGCGTGGAATGCATTGCCACTTCATGCTCGGGCACACCAACAGCAATCGCCTCAACACAGGCAGCACCGCCGATGTCAGCGATTTTCGTCATCTTGGTAATATGGCTGATTTCTTCGGCTGACTTAATCATCCGCATTTTCATGGATGGGGCGGCCACATCAACAAAGGTTACGCCAGGAAATGCGTCCTGAAACTGTTGACGGAAATCAACGCTGACATGATCAAATTCAATGCCAATGCGCTTGGCGTTTTTGATGAGACCTTGCAGGGCGATGAAATAATTGTCTTTCGACCAATCGGTGTAGGTCACATTATCGCCAAAGGTGCGGCGGGCTGGTTGGCCGCCATCAATTGCGGCAGTGACTGACGTTGCTTCGCGTTGCGTGATGACGAGGCCATATTTGCGACCAAAATAACAATAGAGGAAATCCGAGAG
>JAYUOP010000068.1:0-4547 GCA_043760745.1 Hyphomicrobiales bacterium | reverse complement strand
ATTTCAGAATCATGTTGCGATCATAAGCCTAACAAGGATGGGTTGCCACGCCATTTCCACGATAATTTCGGCTCAATTACGGCAAGACGCTAATCTGCCGCTATGGCCAATCGGATTTTCTGGTTCTAATGTTAATCAAATCTTACTTAGATGGGACAAGCACTTGAAATCAATTCTTATTACGGGCTGTTCTTCCGGCATTGGCTGGACTTGCGCTTTGGGCATGAAAAAGCGGGGCTGGCGGGTTTTTGCGACTGCACGTACACCAGCAGCTTTGGCTTTGTTGGAAGCGGAAGGCATTGAGGCACTGTATTTGGACTATCGCGATAGTACTTCGATTTTGGCTTGCGTGGCGCTAGTTTCAAAGCGAACAGGCGGTAAACTTGATGCCTTGTTTAACAATGGCGCATATGGCCAGCCGGGGGCGGTAGAAGATTTAAGCCGGAAACTTCTGGAAGAACAATTTGCCGCGAATTTCTTTGGCTGGCATGAATTGACGATTGCGTGTTTGCCGCTGATGCGGGCCAATGGTTTTGGCCGGATTGTGCAATGCTCATCAGTGTTGGGGATCGTGGCCATGAAATGGCGCGGAGCATATAATGCTTCCAAATTTGCTATTGAAGGATTGAGCGATACAATGCGGTTGGAATTGCGCGGGAGCCCAATTTCTGTGAGCAAGATTGAACCAGGTCCTATTGCCACGCGGTTTGTGGAGAATGCGAAAGCGGCCTTTGAGGCCAATATTGATCAAAATAACTCGCATTATGCAGCCGCATATGTGGCGCAAACGGCGAGGCTTGGTAAGGGTGGATCGAACCGCTTCAAATTGCCGCCGGAGTCGGTGCTCGAAAAACTCATCCATGCGGTTGAATCCCAACGACCGAAGGCGCATTATCACGTGACCATACCAACCACGCTCATGGGACTAGCCCGGAGGTTTTTGCCAGATCGGGCTTTGGATTGGTTTGTGGCGAAGGTGTCTGATCAATGATGAGTTTTCTTGTTCCTGTTGCGCTTGGCGCTGTGGCAATCGTTTTGGGGCTTGGCCTGTGGAATATGACCAAAGCTGGTTCGCCGTCACGCTCGCAAAATCTGATGCGCTGGCGAGTGATTTTACAGTTTGTGGCGATTATTGTTCTCATGGGAAGTTTGTGGTTCGCCAACGGTTGACGTGACGCTGGGCGATCCCCATGTCATAGGCTTGACCGGAGACTAGCCATTATGAAACCTTCCGACGAAGCCAATATAAGGCGCGATTTTTTGCCAAAGCTCAAGCTGGGCCTCGCTCATATCCCTTTTGCCGAAGATTTATTGGCGGCGTGGTATTGCGCCACCGATCCTCAGACACCGTTAAAAGTGCGGGGCACACTACTGGGCGCACTTGCCTACTTTATTTTACCTTTTGATGTCATTCCGGACTTTATTCTAGGCCTCGGGTTTACAGATGATATGGCCGTACTCTTCACAGCCATCAGTTTGGTGCGCAATCACCTGACGCCATCCCACCGGGCGAAAGCTGCCGAAGCCTTGCACCGCATCAAATCTGGCGTGGGGCCGAGCGTAGTACAATAAGTACGGCCACCGCACAGACCGCCATGCCCAAGAGTTGAGTTAAATTAAGAGTTTCGCCGAACAGCACGAAGGCACTCGCAGCGGCAACAGCGGGAACTAAATAGATCAAAGCAGAAACCCGTCCCACATCAGCTTGAGAAATCAAATACATCAATAGGCTGACGGAAATAATGGAAAGCACAATGACGGACCAAGCGAGCGCAAAATAGACTTGGGGACTGCCATCGAAATGGAAATTTTCAGTGCAGGCAGCGCCGATTAACACGACTATTGTGGCACCGACATATTGCCAAACGCCGCCGCTGGCCAAATGAAGTTTCGTAGCGAAGCGTTTTTGATAAACCGTTCCTAAGGCTACGCCAAAAGCGCCAAGCGCATTCACGCCGACAGTAATTGGTGTTATGCCCTGGGTGCTGGTCAAAGACAGTTTTGGCCAGACCACCATAGCGACACCAATCAAACCAATGGCAAGACCTATCCAGTGCTGGCGGCGAATGGTTTCGCCAATGATCAGGGCCGCAAGCAATGCGGTGAGCAAGGGTTGTAAATTGATAATCAGTGCAGAGACACCCGCTGGCATGCCTTCTGCTACTGCCCAATATACTGCGCCCAAATAGAGGCCATGAGTCAACGCGCCAACCGCAATCGCATGGACAATCTCCATACCTTTGGGCCATGGCGCTTTGAGATAAAGTGCAATCAATGCAAAGGCCACGGCGGCAATTGGAAAGCGGATGGCCAAAAATGTCAAAGGCTCAGCATGTGGCGCCGAAAAGCGGGGCACGACGAAGCCGGTCGACCAGAGAAAAACAAAGAGAAGAGGTGCAGCAGCGATAAGCAGTTTTTTATGGGTCGTGTTGGTCATGGGAAATAGTCTTGCCGGGAAATTAACCTGCCTGCTAGGGTGCAATAAGCAATGCTGGATTGTGAGTTGTCATGAACAAAAGTAAACTTCCGCATATTTTGAGAGATATTCGCGAAGCTGTCCGGCGGTTATTTGCTGATGAAGCTTTGCCGTTGGCCGGAAATATTGCGTTTCGTGGTTTGTTTTCGGTGTTTCCGTTTTTGATTTTTTTGACGGCGGTAGCAGGTTTTTTCGGCAATCAAGAATTAGCAGCAGCGGTGGTGACTTATCTTTTATCAGTGGCGCCGGAACAATTGGTCAGGCCGCTTGCCTCCGAAATTACATCCATCCTCACCGTACCACGCACCGGACTTTTAAGCCTTGCGGCAGTGATTACAATTTGGAGTGCGACTGCGGGTGTTGATAGTGTTCGGGTTGGCCTCAACCGCGCTTATGACCTGAAAGAGACCCGCAATTTATTCTGGCTTTATGGTCAGAGTATTTTGTTTGTTGTGGGATCGGCTGCGGTTCTTTTGGTTGTTTCATTATTGTTGATCGTTCTCCCAGTTTTCTTGGTCGCAGCAAACCATTATGCGCCAAATGTTGCCAGTCATTTTGTGACACTGGAGCAATTGCGCTTTCCAATTGCGGTGGTCCTTTTAACCATTGGGCTTGTGCTCTGCCACCGGGTTTTGGCCGCGAGGCGGTTATCGACGAGACAAGTTCTTCCCGGAGTTTTATTGACGGTTGTGGTCTGGATATTGTTAGCTGCAGCCTTTGGTCAATATTTGGTCAGGTTTAATTCGTTTGCTTCGACCTATGCTTCGCTTTCGGGATTATTTGCCGCCATGTTTTTTGTTTATCTTGCAGCAGTCGTGCTGATTTTTGGAGGCGAGATCAACCGGGTTCTGGCTGCGCGAAAGGAGACAAAATGACTTCACGTCTTGGTCATGTGACAATCTATGTGAAAGATATGGAAGCAAGTATTGCATTCTATGAAAAATACTTTGGCTCTCGCGCATCGTGAAGCAGATGATCGGATAGTTGAGCTTATTGCGCCGAGCGGTGGTGCTCGGATCCTGTTGCACCAAGCGGCAAGAAGTCAAAAAATGGGACAAGTCTTGGTGAAGCTTGGATTTGATGTTGAGGACATTGAAGGTTTCGCAGCAGAATCGGCTGCCAAAGGTTTAAAGTTTGGCGCGCGGCATAAAGGGGATGGTTACACATTCGCCAATACCAAAGATCCGAGCGGAAACTCCGTTGCGATTTCAAGCCGGGCGTTTTGGGTGAAGCACGGGCTGGCGATTGACAAAAATGACTGATTAACTGGCGTTCTCTTGACTCTTTGAGGCCTTTTGCTTATCACCCGCTCAATCATTGCGGGATGAACTTTCGTGATGGGCCATGCGCTGCCTCCGGCAACTCATCCAAAAGCCTGTAACATCAGGCACTTAAAGCCCGTTGCTTCATGAGTTTGCAGCGGCGCCAAAGGGCGCGGGAAAAAATGAGAGAAGACAATATGTACGCAGTTATCAAGACTGGCGGAAAGCAATATCGCGTTGCCGCTAATGAAAAAATTCTGATCGAAAAGCTCGAAGGCGTGGCTGGCGATCAAGTAACTTTCGACCATGTGTTGCTGGTTGCTGATGGCGAGAAGATCGACATTGGTGCGCCGCTGGTTTCGGGTGCGACAGTGATTGGTGAAATTTCCGCCCAGGAAAAATCAGCCACGATCATCATTTTCAAGAAGCGCCGCCGGAAGCACTATCGCCGCCGGAACGGTCACCGTCAGCTTTTGACGTCAGTTACCATTACCGATATTTTGATGGGTGGCGCAAAGCCAGCTGCAAAAGCCAAAGCGCCAAAGGCTGAAAAGCCAGCTGCCGCCGCTCCCGTAGCCCTTGCTGCTGCCGGTACAGTTGCTGCTGCCGGTACAGTTGCTGATGACATTTCGCTCATTGGTGGCATTGGTCCAAAGATTTTTGCCGCTCTTACCGAAATGGGCATTACAACATTTGCGCAAGTAGCCTCTTGGTCGGACGCTGATGTTGAGCGCATTGAAGGCGAGATCAAGCAGAAGGGTCGCGTTGCCCGGGAAGAATGGATCGAGCAAGCAAAAGAATTAATGGCA
>JAYUOP010000067.1:0-4549 GCA_043760745.1 Hyphomicrobiales bacterium | reverse complement strand
TAAAGCGGGCGAGCTTGCCTATGCCACGATCCCAGCGTTAGAAAAGAAATTAGTGGAAGCTGAAACTGAAGGAGCATCGAAACTGCTCGAGCAAGCGGTGACCGAATCGCACATTGCGCAAATTGTTTCGCGCTGGACTGGAATTCCGGTTGATAAAATGCTGGAAGGTGAGCGGACACGCTTGTTGCAAATGGAAACCATGTTGGCGTCGCGGGTAGTGGGCCAAGAGGAAGCCGTGTCAGCGGTGGCCACGGCGGTACGCCGGGCGCGGGCAGGATTACAAGACCCGAACCGCCCGATTGGTTCGTTTATGTTTTTAGGACCAACCGGCGTTGGCAAAACGGAATTGACCAAAGCACTGGCTGGATATTTGTTTGACGATGAACACGCCCTGGTGCGGGTTGATATGTCAGAATATATGGAAAAGCATGCCGTGGCGCGGTTGATCGGTGCTCCTCCGGGATATGTTGGTTATGATGAAGGTGGCGTGCTCACAGAGGCGGTTCGGCGCAGACCCTATCAAGTTATTCTGTTTGATGAGGTTGAGAAAGCGCATCCCGATGTGTTCAATGTATTGTTGCAAGTGCTGGATGATGGCCGCTTAACGGATGGGCAGGGGCGCACCGTAGATTTCAAAAATACATTGATTATCATGACATCGAATTTGGGATCAGAGTTCTTGGTCAATCTCGGTGAGAATGAAGATGTGGACGTCGTGCGCGAGCCTGTCATGGCGGTCGTGAAAAGCCATTTCCGGCCGGAATTTTTGAACCGCTTGGACGACATAATTTTGTTCCATCGTTTGAAACGGACCCACATGGGAGCGATTGTTGATATCCAAATGAAGCGCTTGCTGGCGTTATTGTCAGAACGCAATATTGAACTCACGTTGTCGCCTGCTGCAAAAACACTACTCGCTGATCGTGGCTATGATCCCGCCTATGGTGCAAGGCCGTTGAAGCGCGTTATCCAAAAATTACTGCAGGATCCATTGGCGGAAGAATTGCTCGCCGGGCATATCAAGGATGGAACTGCGGTTCTCGTTGATGTCATTGATGGCGCTATTTCGCTAAATGGGGTTGTGGCCAGTGCACGCGCAAAAGCGCCAGAGGTTTTGACCGTGCATTAGGCAAATCGCCGGGTTGTGTTAACACGATTGTTGCGGCTAGTGTTGAGCGATCATGATTTTTGATTTGAATAGTATTCTCTTGCTCGGTGGCATGTTTTTGGCGGCGATGCTGTATTCGTCGGTCGGGCATGCAGGCGCTTCGGCTTATTTGGCGCTGATGGCGCTGTTTAGTCTGCCGGTTGCGATTATGCGGCCAACCGCCTTGGTGCTCAACATTCTTGTCGCCTCAATGGTTTCAGCACGGTTTGCGTTGGCCGGATTGTTTCGCTGGCGGGTGTTGTGGCCATTTTTGATCGGCGCTATTCCGATGGCGTTTATTGGCGGTGGGCTGCAATTGCCGGGGCATTTTTATAAGCCAATGGTGGGTGTTGTCTTATTAGTTGCAGCGGCGCGATTGTTCTGGCCGCAAAAAGTTCAACGCGACGAGCCGACTGATCCTGCAATAATTCCCGGTATCGTTTGTGGTGCTGGAATTGGATTGTTATCGGGCCTAACGGGAACGGGCGGCGGCATATTCTTGTCGCCGTTGTTATTGTTTATGAGTTGGGCGCAAACGCGGACGATTTCGGGGATCGCTGCAGTTTTTATTTTGTGTAACTCGACTGCAGCCTTGCTTGGCAATCTATCATCGGTGGGTTCTTTGCCAGCGGCATTGCCATTTTACGCAATCGCCGTTGTGGCGGGAGCAGCAGTTGGTGCAACGCTTGGTGTGAGGCGATTGCCCAGTGGTGGGATATTGAAGGCTTTGGGGTTGGTTTTGACGATTGCCGGATTAAAACTGGTTTTTGTTTCGTAAAACTTATTGCCCGGCTTGGGCCACTTGGGTTGCAGATGGTGCGGTTTGCATCATCGCTAAAACGCGTTGCTTCAGCAACTTGTATTTCTGCATGTCTTTGCCGGCGAGTTGGCGCTCGCCAGAGGTTTTGATGTTTGCTGGGTTTACGGGTCTGCCGTTGATACGCACTTCATAATGGGCGTGGGGACCTGTGGAGCGTCCGGTAGAACCCACATATCCTAAGACCTGGCCTTGGCTCACTTTAACGCCGGGGCGGATACCGGGGGCTAGTTTGCTCATGTGGGCGAATAGGGTTTGGGTTTTTTTGCCGTGGTCAACTACAACAACAATGCCATAAGCACCAGCGCGACCCGATTTTGAAATTACGCCGGAACCTGCAGCGCGTAATGGGGTGCCGTGCGGCAGGCCGAAATCGATACCTGCGTGCATTTTATTGTAGCCCAAAACCGGGTGACGGCGCATGCCAAAGCCCGAAGTGAGCTTGGCGCCGGATACTGGGGTTTTGAGGAGGGATTTTGCGGCACTGCGGCCATTTTCATCATAGTAGCCAGTTTGGCCATCGGCATTGGTGAAGCGGTAATAAGTTTTGGTTTTGCCGTCGAGGGTCAATTGGGCGTAATGGAGAACTTTACGTTTTGACGATGAGCCAGTGAGCGGATTGCCATAAAACACTTCAAAGCTATCGTTGGCTTTGACTTGACGCTGGAAGTCAACGTCATAAGAGAAGACCCTTGTGAGTTCACTGACAATGTAATCGGGAATCTTGTTATCTTTGGCAGTGCCAAAAAGTGAAGAGCCCACTTTGCTTTTGGTCCGGAAATGATTGACTTGGGCATATTGTGATTTAGCGCCTTCGGTTTTGCCGTCGATGCGGGCAACAAAGCTGCCATCTTCATCAGCTTCAACAACAATGGTTTCTTTTGGGCCGGGTTTGAAAGAGAGTTCGACCGGGAAGGTTACATCGCGACCGTAGAAATCTTGTTGGCGATCAAGCGTGATTTCAAATTTGGTTCCGGCCTTGATCATTTTGGCTGGGAACACAGGTTCAATTGCCGCAGCCAAGGCTTGGGCCGCACTCTTGGTCACGCCGCGGTCCATCAGTTCTTCGATCAGGTTCTTGCCATTGGCAACCTGAAAGGTTTCATCGATTGGTTCGGCAGGTGGGGTCTTTGAAATTGTCGTGATGCTTTCCGCTTCGGACTCAACGGCTTCAATTTCAGCATCCAAAACGATAGTCTTGCCATCGCCATAGGGTAGATCGTCTGAGGTTATTTCAGGGTAGTTGTTATCGCCAGTCAAATCACGCTCGGGAATAATTTCAACGACCTTCGTTTCGGGGTCGCCTTCCACTGGCGCGTTAGGCGATATGCTTGCGGTGGTTTCTGTAGACGGTAGTGCTGTTGCCGTGGTGTTGTCTACAGCTGCCTCAGCATATTTAGGCGTTACATTATGACTAAAAATATCGAGAAGGCCGCCACCCACAATCAGCGTTGCCGCAATACCTGCAATGCAAGTCGTGAGAAGCCAACGGCTTGGGGGAGACTGCTCTATATCTGTCACATTGAGGTCAAACGCGCGAAGCTCTTGGGCCACGGGAATGTTGCGGCCGCGGATCGGCAATGGTTTTACAAATTGGCGTGGTTTTCCGCGGCTCGACAAACTCAGTTAACTCCCGTCTCATTCTTCATTTGCGCGCTAGTCCATCAGACTGTGTCACGCTTCATACAAAATGGGATAACGCTATTCAGTGCAGACAAAGCACCAGCGGGCTCCCGGATGGTCAACAATTGCCCCTAGTCTGCTGGCATGTCAACCATTGATGAAGGTGAAATATTCACATGCAACATGGTCTATGTTGATCGGTTCATGTTCGCAGCACTGTGTTACGCTTTGGTTAACCAACAAACTTCAGAATCTTGAGTCTTTTCAACATGCGAAGATCTTTATTTGCGCTAAGAACGCTCAAAACCAGCCCTCACCGGGGCTGAGCGCCAAAATCTGCCAGTATTTTTTACTTTATGATCAAAAAAACGCGCGATGACAGACTTGTGTGACAGGATTTGCACAGCCAAAAACCCTGTAAACATTGAGCTTTTTCAATAGTTTCAATTATTTTCAAAAAACTTTTAGGAAGTGCTTGACACTTTGATCGGGTCCCGCCTATAACCCGGCCACTGAGGACGCGGCGCCGCACAGTGGCGCTGACGAAATCGTGATGAATTCAAGACGCACTGGCGATAAACTGCCGGGTACCCATTAGGGAACCGGTGGTGATTTTTGACCGCTGAGTCTGACGGAAATGAAAGTTTCCCCGCTGTTTGACATTGTTGATGAAAGAAAGAGAAACGCAGGCGGCGTGTGTCCTGGCGGCTCGATTAGGTAACTGATTGAGCAACAGAAACATAGGTCGTTTACGTTTTATAAATTTGAGACATTATGCTTTAGCCGCAAGGCAAAAGCACATGATCTCGTCAATTCATAAATACGCATTGCGATCATTTTCTGGTGAATTAATTTTCATCAGAGAGCTGTTTCAAACTTGAGAGTTTGATCCTGGCTCAGAACGAACGCTGGCGGCAGGCTTAACACATGCAAGTCGAACGGGTGTAGCAATACATCAGTGG
>JAYUOP010000066.1:0-11902 GCA_043760745.1 Hyphomicrobiales bacterium | reverse complement strand
GTTTTCCAGAACGCCGCTTGTCAGCGTCTACTTTTGCGCGCGGTGCAGCTGGCGCTTTGATTTCGCGCTTAATGGTCAATCCACTCGGTGAACGCATTGGTTTGTTGCGATCACTATCCTCATCCATCACACGAGCGGATGGCATTGGCGGTTTTGGCGCTAATTTCTTTGCGGCCTCATCAGCCTTGCGCTTGCCTTCTTCTTCTTTGTGGTGACGCAGATCATCTTCAACTTTACGCTTCGCTGCCGCTTCATTTTCTTTAGCGTCAATAATATCTTGCGCTTTTTGCTTCACCAAGTCTTCTTCATGGCGCTTGCGATCTTCTGCTTCGCGCACTTTGGATCCAGCTAAAGCGCGATCACGCGCATCTTTTTCATCTTGTGTTAGTGTGCGCAAAACCACACCCGGCCGCTGGGCTACTGGCGTTGTTGCAGGGCGGGGCGCTTGCTCGGTGACCATTGGCGTAATGACTGGCTGAACCCGTGGTTTTACCTCGGTGGTTGCTGGACGATCGTCACCAAAACGCTTACGCTTGGTTTCAACGACAACAGTTTTTGAACGACCATGGGCAAAATTTTGCTTCACGCGCGATTGATCAACGCTCGGGCGTTTCAACGTCAACGTACCGCCAGCGGGACGGCTAGCACCAGATTTATCGTTCGTATCGTTCGTATCGCTCATGCTCACTCTTCATTCATCAACTGGTCCGCAAAGCGCTAAATCGCTCCACGCGCCGGACCTGCTCCAGCAATTTATCGGCCATTCCGCCACGGTTCACGGCAGCATGTATCACATTTGCTTGGCCAAAGGCTAAGCTCAATTCATCACAAGTAAAAATATTCGTCGTTTTTGGTCCCGAAACCGCCATTCGATCAAGTTTTTCGCAGCCATCGCTTGCCGCTTCCCGGGCGTGGACCAATAATTTAACCACACCCCGGCCAATTGCCGCTTCGACTTTTGAAAACCCCGTCACCGCAATGCCAGCTTTGCGGGCTAACGAAAACCCGGCTAATGCCTCTTTGCGGAGAAGATTTTCAATCATCACCACCAAATCATCCGGTGCTTTGGTGTCTTCGCCAAAGCCCTTCGCAAACAAATTGCGCTTGATGGCATCAGCCACCAAACCAGCATTCACACCAACCCAAACCCCCCGACCGGGAAGTTTACGTTTGAGATCCGGAAAAACCAGACCATCTGACCTCCGAACAAAGCGGATCAACTCCGCTTCGTCCTGAACCACGCGCGTCACCATGCACATGCGATCAACCAATGGTTCGTCCTGATTTTCGTTAACCGGTTCCGTTTAGGCCTCAACTTCCGCGTCGTCTTCTACAACATCAGTAACCGGCGCTTCAATCCACCCCATCAAAACCCGCGCTTGCATAATCATGTTTTCAGCATCCTGCGGGGATACTTCATGACCAGCAAATGCACCTTTATGTTTGGTGGTTTCAGAGCCTTTCTTTTCGGTCCAGCCAGTGAGATCGTCCGTGGCGCAATCGGCCAAATCTTCAACTGACTTAATGCCAGCCTCGCCCAAGGCCACCAGAAGTTCTGGCGTCAAGCTTTCCATTGCCAACAAATCATCGGCCACACCAAGTTCGCGGCGTTTGGCATCCATTTCGCCAGCTTTCCGGTCAAGATATTCGCGCGCCCGGGTTTGCAATTCTTCGCCGGTTTGCTCATCAAGACCTTCAATGGAGGCAATATCTTTCACATCCACATAAGCCACTTCTTCAACCCGGTCGAAACCTTCGGACGCCAACAGCTGAGCCAATGTTTCATCAACATCAAGCGCTTCAATGAAGTGATTGGTGCGGGTGGCAAATTCTTTCTGACGGCGCTCGGATTCCTCCGCTTCCGTCATGATATCAATATCCCAACCCGTAAGCTGCGAAGCCAGTCGCACATTTTGTCCACGCCGACCAATCGCGAGAGACAATTGCTCATCCGGCACCACAACTTCAATGCGCTCAGATTCTTCATCGAGAACAACCTTGGCAACTTCAGCAGGAGCAAGCGCATTGACCACAAAGGTCGCCACATCTTCTGACCATTGAATAATGTCGATCTTTTCGCCCTGTAGTTCATTGACCACAGCTTGAACGCGTGAACCCCGCATACCAACGCAAGCGCCAACAGGATCAATTGAGCTGTCCTTGGAATGCACAGCAATCTTGGCCCTGGACCCTGGATCGCGCGCAACTGAAACCACTTGCACAATGCCATCATAAATTTCCGGCACTTCTTGACCAAACAATTTCGCCATGAATTCGGGATGCGTGCGGCTCAAGAAAATCTGGGGTCCGCGTTGTTCGCGGCGCACGTCAAACACATAAGCGCGGATTCGGTCGCCGGGACGGAACGTTTCGCGCGGCAGCGCTTCATCGCGGCGTACAATCGCTTCGCCACGACCAAGATCAACAATCACATTGCCATATTCAACGCGCTTTACCGACCCGTTGATAATTTCGCCAATGCGGCCCTTAAACTCATCAAACATCCGGTCGCGTTCTGCATCGCGAACTTTTTGCACAATAACTTGCTTAGCGTTTTGCGCAGCAATCCGACCAAACTCAATGGGTGGCAAAGGTTCGGCAATAAAGTCGCCAACGGTTGCAGCAGGGTTTCGACGATTGGCTTCAACAAGGCTAATCTCGGTGGCATCGTTTTCGATTTTCTCAACCACTTGAAGCAAGCGGTTCAAACGAATTTCGCCAGTCTTGGCGTCAATTTCCGCTTTGATTTCATTTTCGGCGCCATAGCGGGCTTTCGCCGCCTTGGTAATCGCCTCTTCCATCGCTTCTAAAACAATTGATTTATCAATCGTTTTCTCGCGCGCAACTGCATCAGCAATTTGCAAAAGTTCAAGCCTATTGGCACTTACAGCAGCTGTCTCAGCCATTGTCGTCACTCCCGTTTTCGGTTGGTGGTAATTCGTTTTCGTCCCAGTCGCTGCCATCACCAAGGGCTCCAACCGCCGAAGCGGGTAGACGCGCTTTGGCAGCGGCCACAAGTTGATCAGTCATCACAAGTTTCGCATCGCTGATGTCAGCAAACGGAACCCCAATGAGCAGTTTTTCATTTCCTTTGGCAGGGTTTTCAATAAACAGGCGAACCTCGCCATCGGTAAATCCTTCAAGCGTGCCCTTGAAGCGCTTGCGGCCCGCAACCGGAACCGCCATTTCGACGCGCACCTCATGGCCCTGCCAATCTTCAAAATCCTGCGCCCGCACGAGTGGACGATCAATGCCCGGCGAAGAAATTTCAAGATGATATTTGGCTGAAACAATATCCGCCACATCCAGCATTGGTGAAATCGCTTTGGAAAATGCCGAACAATCTTCAATGCTAAACGTGCCGTCTGGCCGCTCTGCCATAATTTGCAAGGTGGTGCCCGTAAGCTTTACACGCACCAAACGAAACCCCATGTCAACCAACACCGGCTCCACCAATGTGACTACTCTTAATGCTGGACCCGTCTCTCGGGCCAATCGCGTATCCGTCATTCTTCTATGCTTTCGGCAACAAAAAAAGCGGGCCCCGGAAATCGGAACCCACTCTCAAAACGCTGCGAGTGAACTTAAGTTAGCGTTCATATACGCTGGAGGCAGGGGATTTGCAAGAGGGGGTTTAAGTGTAAACCAACCGAGTTTACCTTCATCCCAATCTCTCCATGGTCGGGCTTAAACCGACCAACCGGACTTTGAGCGGAATCGAATGCATTAAGTCTGGGTCACCGCCTCAAGTGCGGTGATGGAGAGCGGGGGTTCCTGTTAACCTTAGCGTCTAAAATTTTGGTGCTTGTTTTGCGCCGATCATTTCTTCCCAAACGTCAAATACCTAGTCGATCTTCCCTCGCGTTTGGCTTTGGCTTCGTAGCGGGTTTCTACCCAGTGTTCATAAGGGTCGCCAGAATTACTCAATAGCGGAAATCCGCCGTGGGCGCTGCACTCTCGCAAAGTCCAGTTGACATAATCTTCGATATCGCTGGCGAAGTATAATACACCATCCGCTTTCAGCAGACTGTGAAACTGCACCAATGTATCGGCATTTAAAATCCGCCGCTCGTGGTGTTTTTTCTTGGGCCACGGATCGGGGTAGAGGACGAATATTTGAGAGATGCTCAGCAGTGGAAGTTTTTCCAAAACATAGCGCACATCATCATCATGCACTTTGATGTTGGTGAGGCCTTCAACGTCAATCAGCCCTAAAAGTTTGGCCACCCCATTGCGAAACGGTTCAGCGCCGATAAAATTGACGTGAGGATTGATCCCCGCTTGGTAAACTAAATGCTCGCCACCACCAAAGCCGATTTCCAGCCACACTTCACCCGGCGGTAAGGGATTTTCGAGATCGACTTTAATGCGCGGCAACAGCGTATCGTACAAATCCAAATGCCGACGGCGCAAAGCTTTCCCTTTGCGCCGACCGAAAAATTTGTAAGGTGGTTCTTCGTGGTTCACTTCACCGCCGCTTTGAGGGCTTTCACGAGATCAATCTTTTCCCAAGAGAAGCCACCATCTTTTTCTGGCTTACGGCCAAAATGACCATAAGACGATGTGCGCGCATAAATCGGGCGATTGAGATTGAGATGCGTACGAATACCGCGTGGGGACAAATCCATAAGCTTTGGCAAAATCTTTTCCAGCTTATCTTCCTTTACCTTACCGGTACCATGGGTATCGACATAAACCGAAAGAGGCTGTGACACGCCAATCGCATAAGCCAACTGAATGGTGCAGCGTGTAGCTAAACCAGCCGCAACGACGTTCTTTGCCAAGTAGCGAGCAGCATAAGCAGCCGAACGATCAACCTTGGTTGAATCCTTGCCGGAGAATGCACCACCACCATGCGGAGCTGCACCACCATAAGTATCCACAATGATCTTGCGGCCCGTCAAACCAGCATCGCCGTCAGGGCCACCAATAAAGAATTTGCCAGTTGGGTTCACATGCCAAACAGTTTTGTCACTGATCCAGCCCTTTGGCAGCGCCTTCTTCACGTAAGGCTTCACCAGTTTCAGCATATCAGCTGAGGTCAGGCTTTCATCAATATGCTGATGCGAAACCACAATCTGCGTCGCACCCACTGGCTTGCCGTTTTTATATTGCACGGTGACTTGGCTCTTGGAATCTGGACCCAATGCTTTTTCTTTGCCGGAATGGCGCGCCTCTGCAAGCAGCTGTAAAATCCGCTGCGCATAATATAATGGCGCTGGCATAAGGTCTGGCGTTTCATCGCAAGCATAACCAAACATAATGCCTTGGTCGCCAGCGCCTTCATCTTTGGCACCAGCGGCATCAACGCCCACCGCGATATCAGCTGATTGGCCATGCAGTAGAACTTCGACTTTGGCATTCTTCCAATGAAAACCATCTTGCTCGTAGCCAATTTTTTTAATGGCTTCACGCGCTACAGCTTCAATTTTTTCATGGGTAACCGATGATGGCCCACGGGTTTCGCCAGCAATCACGACACGGTTTGTTGTTGCCAAAGTTTCGCAAGCCACGCGCACCGACCAAGGGTCCATGCCCTGCGCCAAGGCCTCACGAAAAAACAGATCGACAACTTCATCCGAAATCCGGTCACATACCTTATCAGGATGCCCTTCAGAAACGGATTCACTGGTGAACAAATAATTCTTGCGTGCCATGGCGCTGTATGACCTTCCGGTTGAGTTTAAAATAAACACATAAAGAAATCTTTATGCCGATAATTTGGTCTAATGACAGCCGAATGCGTTGCGGTCAAGTGCCCTAGTCGTTTCTGACAACAAAAAACCACCCGAACGCAGAGCGATCGGATGGTTTTTGCAGGCAATTGAATATCACCTCACTCTTTTTGGTCAGCAATCACGCGGGCCAAAGAGGCGATAAGTTTTCGTTTCATGGTATTATCAGCATCTCGAAACGCCTTAGCGAGACTTATACCCTCAGTTGTCATCAAGGACGACATGAAGTTGTCTTGGGTGCCACCTTCAGCAAAACCACCATCGGCACTTGTTCCAGGTAAATCTTCGAAGAAAAACTGTACGGTAACGCCAAGAATTTTAGCCGCATAAAAAATCCGACTGGCGCTAATACGGTTCGTACCTTTTTCGTATTTCTGAACTTGCTGGAAGGTAATGCCCAGCAATTCGCCAAGCCGCTCTTGGCTCATGCTGATGATCTGCCGTCGCATACGAATGCGCGAACCGACATGAACGTCAACGTAATTTGGGTCTCTTTTTGTCATTGGTCTTTCCAGATCGCGCCCCCGATCTGTATGTTGCAAAAAAGTGTAGTTATTGGCCATTCAACAATAGTTAAGTGGTAACGATATTAATGTAATTTGAGTCTTTAAGCAAATAAATTACCAGATCTTACAAAGACAGAAAATTGCGCAAAAACACGCCAAAAAGCGCCACGACAGCCGCCAAAACCGTCAAAATCCAGTCCCCAAAGCGTGCATACAGTGGTGCGGAAAGTGGTTCTGGCAGAGCCAAATCCAAATTGGCTTGTTGCCCTAAAGGACCAATACCAACAATCCGCCCAACACCATCTACCACGCCAGAAATTCCAGTATTTGCCGCCCGCACAATAGGCAAACCTTGTTCAACCGCGCGCATTCTCACACTTGCAAAATGTTGATACGGTCCAGCCGATTGCCCAAACCAACCATCATTTGTAATGTTCACCAGCCAATCCGGGCGAGTTTTGGGATCAACCAAATCATGCGAAAAAATCGCTTCGTAGCAAATCAATGGTCCAGCCAGTCCAGCTCCAGGAACAGCAAATGATTGAGGCCCTACTCCAGCAGAAAAACTCCCGGGAACATCTACAAGTTTCCGAAATCCAATTTGTCCCAAGAACTGTTCCAACGGCAAGTATTCGCCACCTGGAACCAACCGCCATTTATCGTAGCGCATAAAAACCTCAGCGCCGGAATTAAACCCAATCAAGCTGGTATAGACGCGATCTTCCGCTCCCGGTGCGGTCGCCTTGTCACGCCGCAAAGAGCCCGTCATCAAAACCTTACGGCCTTCCAAAGCGCGCAAAAGTTCTCCGTGCGCCACATCACTCTCGTCAATCAGAAATGAAACCGCTGCTTCCGGCCAAATCACATGGGTTATCTCAAAGCCAGCAGGATCAGGAGCCGAAGTTGCGGTCAGCATCTGATCAAAAATTGTCCTAGCATTCTCGTCGCGCCATTTATCACTTTGTGAAATATTAGGCTGCACGATGCGAAGCCCAACACCTCCCACAAAATTCTGCGGCGTATGCGTTTCGCGCCAAGCACCCCACCCATAAATGATCGGCAAAGTCAGAATAATTGCAATCGCGATCAACGGCGCTCGTAAAAACATGAATGGGGTGGCGGCCCAAACCAGCAAGATCAAGGTGAGCCCCGGCATACCAACCAGGCTTGCGAGTTGTAAAACACTACCCATGCCTTCTACCGCGATGCCGGGTGCTGCCCATGGAAACCCAGTCAACAAATGACCGCGCAGGAACTCAACGATGGCAAGCGATATCGGAAATCCAAATGCAATGGGAATTCCAATCCGTCGCAAACTTTGCGCCGCTACAGCAGCCAAGCCCCAATAAATTGCCATGGCAGCCGCCAAACCACCAACAGCAAATGGCATTATCCAGAGATAAGTCTGGGCATCCACCAGAAAGGCAAATCCGATCCAATGAAATGCCACCAGAAAATAACCAAAGCCAAAACACCAGCCTAACGCGAAATCAAACCGCTTACGTTTACGCCAACCTCCAATAATCAAAACGAGAAAACCGGGCAGTGCCACAAACCACGCGGGCCACAATGAAAGTGGAGCCAATGCGCAAGCGGCCATTGCGCCAAAGCCAAATGCCATGAACAATTTTCGCACGCCCGATAGCGCCTTTAGCCATTCAATCATTGTAAACTTTCTGTCACCATAAACCACCGCAGCACTTGCGGCGCAACGCAAGTGGGATTACAGCAGCAAGACGAACCGAGGGCAACTACCATGACAAATTCAGATTTAACCGCAAGCGCGGCCAATACCCATTTCGCGGCCATTGTGAAAAAAATGGGCCAGCCCGGTGGCGTTACCAAACTTACAATCAATGAACGAAAATTTGCGATCGCTATGTTGATTGGTTCCGTGATCCCCGCTGATAAGCGCATTCTTGATGTTGAAATCGCGTGTCTCAACAAAATTCTGCAATCCAAATATCATATCACTACGGAAACTTTGCGCGAAGTTGATGAACTAACCATTCATGGAAATATTAATACCGACAATATCGAAAATTATGCCAATAAAATTCCTGAGCTCTTAAGCATTGAGGATCGTTGTGTCTTGGTCGGTCAGTTATGGGATGTGGCCCTCAGCGATCATCATTTGGACCCCGCCGAAGAACGCCTCGTTTTCAAAATCGCCGATGCAACTGGAGTTCCGCGTAAACACGTGATCCAACAACAAGCAAGAGCTTCTGCCCAGAGTTAACGCCGCGCGGCAACTGCCTCCGCCATCGAACATAATATTTCAAACATCATGGTAACGCCCGCATGGGCGGTGACGCCCGAAGGATCAAACGGTGGCGACACTTCTACTACATCAGCGCCAACAATATTGAGACCACGAAGCCCCCTTAACATTTGCTGAGCTTGAAAAGTGGTAAATCCACCAACTTCAGGCGTACCCGTTCCAGGCGCGTAAGCCGGGTCAAGCATATCAATATCAAAACTCACATAGGTATCTTGAGAACCGACAACGCCGCGCGCAATTTCCATCACTCGCGCTGGTCCCAAATCCATCGCCTCTTCAATCCGCATCATGCGAATGCCCATACTTGCCCCGTATTCAAAATCGTCATTATCATACATGGAGCCACGCAAGCCAATTTGAATGGTCCGCTTTGGGTCAAGCACACCTTCCTCTATCGCGCGGCGAAATGGTGTGCCATGGGTATATTTGAAGCCACCGAAGTAGCTATCGTATAAATCTGTATGCGCATCAAAATGCACCATGCCTACCGGTTTCTTTTCACCAACAGCACGCAAAATCGGCAGGCTACACAAATGATCACCACCCGCTGAAAGTGGTCTAATGCCTTTCGCTACCAACGCTTTGAAATAAGTCTCTACTCGCAGCAAAGCATCTTCAACTGAAGCCGGATTCACGGGGCAATCCCCGAGGTCCGCCACATTAGCCAGCTCATATGGTTTCACCTGCGTTGTTTGGTGCATGGGGCGCACCATTGCCGACATATCCCGCATTTGCCGTGGCGCATGGCGAGGCCCCGGTCTATTAGTCGTCCCGCCATCCCAAGGCACACCAACGATGCCAACATCAATCCCGTCAGCTTGTTCTAAGGGCACATGGGGCAGACGCATGAACGTAGCAAGCCCGCCAAAACGCGGTGTGACGAGACCAGAGGTCGGTTGATTAAAATTGCTCAAGGGGCGAAACTCCAGATGATCATTATCGGCAGTTTGACGCAAAGCCCCGGCACAGTCTAGTCTATCCACATGACCAAACATTTTGATATTATTGTTATTGGCGCTGGCATAGCTGGCGCTTCGATTGCAGCACATTTGGCAGAACACAAAACTGTCGCTGTGCTTGAAATGGAAGATCGCGCTGGCTATCACACCACCGGGCGCTCAGCTGCATCGTACGAACCAAACTATGGCCCGCCACCGATGCTGGCCTTCACCCGCGCCAGCGCTGATTTCTTTATCAATTCACCTAGCGGTTTCAGTGATGGTCCTCTTTTGGTTCCACGCGCTTCACTTTTTATTGAAGCCCAAGGGCAAAAAGAATTCACAACTAAGTTATTGGCCTTGGGTTCGGGTCTCGAAGAAATATCTGAGGCTGAAGCCTTCAAGCATTTTTCCATTCTGCGACCAAGCTATGCGAAACGGATTTTTCTCGATCCCCAAACGGGCGACCTTGACGTTGACTTGCTGCATCGTGGCTATCTCAAATTAATGAAATCGCGCGGCGGCGAATTGGTTTGCAATGCGGAAGTAAAATCCATCACGCGACGCAACAGTCTTTGGCACGTTGTAACGCCCACTGGCGAATTCATCGGCGAAACCATTGTCAATGCAGCTGGCGCTTGGGGCGACGTTGTGGCGAAATTAGCAGGCGTTGCGTCTATTGGCCTGATTCCAAAACGCCGCTCTATTGGCGTGATCCCGGTTGATGGCATTGTTGGTGCAGCTGATTTTCCAATGGTAACGGATGTCGCTGAAACCTGGTACGCCAAACCCCAAAGCGGTAAAATGATCGTGTCATCGGCTGACGCAACTCCCGTTGATCCCCACGACGCTTACGCCGACGATATGGCAATCGCTGAAGGCATCGAGCGCTTAATGAACGCCACGACGTTAGAGGTTGTGCGCCTTGACCATTCTTGGGGCGGTCTTCGTACGTTTACGCCCGATGGCTCGCCCGCCATTGGATTTGATCCGCAAGCTGATGGTTATTTCTGGCTCGTTGGCCAAGGCGGCTATGGCATCCAATCCGCCCCAGCTTTGTCCCGAACGGCAGCAGCAATGGTGTTAGGAATTTCTGTTCCTGCCGATGTTTTGGCGGCAGGATTAAAGATGGAAGATATTTCAATGCACCGCTTCAAGTCGTAAAATCAGACTATCCCAATAATAGTGGAAACTCCGGTGCATCCATGACTGCTCCGTGCTCCAAACTCACACCACGAAATGGTGGTGAGGTCTTAACACCTTCGCGCCTGGCAAAGCGAATATCATCGCCTAACAGACGCAATGAAAACGCGCGGCGTTGCTCGCTCGCAGAATTATTTGCCGGCGCACCATGCAAGGTTTTATAATTAAAGGCCACAGCATCGCCCGGTGCTAAATCCCAACCAATGACATTAAACTTGTCGCGATTATTGTTGATATCCGGAACCGCCTCCAAACCATCATTTTCATTCAATGGTGTTTTATCAAACCGCTCTGGGCGGTAATATTTGCCCCAAGATTGCGAACCCGCCACAAACTCCAAAGTGCGGTCGAGCGGCACATGATCAAGCGGAATCCAAAGTGAGACCGTGTCATTGCCATCAACACAATAGTAGGGCTGGTCTTGATGCCAAGGGGTTGCAACACCTGCGCTCGCTTCTTTCACCAACACATGTTCATGAAACAATCGCACTGATTTTGAACCCATGAGCTGGCGGCCAATATCGGCAGCTGTTGAATTGAAAATAAAATCGCGATAGCTGTCAATGCGCGCCCAATTACAATAATCCCCGAAGAACCGTCCGCCACCATCCTTGCCCTGATAGATTTTTACATCAGCGCTAGGGCTGGCCATATTCTCTGCAATGCCTTTTGCCAAAACATCAACCCAATCCTTAAACACGCCACGCAAAGCCACAGCGCCATCGCGCCGATAATCGCCTATTGTTTCCGCCGAGAGTTGCATTGTGGTCATCCTCATTTTCAATTCGCTCTACTTTCAATCATCTGGTAGGGAAATCAAGCCAAACTATTTTGAGTACACGCTATGCAAAATCGACCCGAACTTTCGACCGGTGAAGCCCTCGTTGGCCTCCTCGAAGCTTATGGGGTGGACACAATATTCGGTATTCCCGGCGTACATAATGTCGAAATGTATCGCGCCTTACCGCGCTCTGGCATCAAACATGTTTTGGTGCGCCATGAACAAGGAGCTGGATTCATGGCCGATGGCTATGCCAGAGCGACAGGTAAACCCGGCGTGTGTTTTACAATTACCGGACCTGGTCTTCTCAATATCCTGACTCCAATGGCGCAGGCTTGGTCAGACTCAAGCAACATTCTCGTGATCTCTTCCGCGCTCGATATCTCGGACAGCGCACAAGGGCGCGGACGTTTGCATGAATTGATCGATCAACGCCAAGCCGCAGCAGCCGTGACCAG
>JAYUOP010000065.1:0-4575 GCA_043760745.1 Hyphomicrobiales bacterium | reverse complement strand
CGGCAAATCAGTTATCGCCCTAGCTGTCACCACCAGCTGTTTAATCTCAACACCATCTTTTTTGACGATCACATCGATTGGCGATCCATCGCCACCTTGGTCGTCAATATGAAAAGTTAGGCTTTGATCTTTTCCAACGATACCAAATTTAGTACTACGATCAATGACGACACGGCGATCAATTTCGGATTTACTTCCGGTCAATAGGCTATGCAGCGGAGCAGACTTGTTTACCGTGGACAGATCAGTTGGAACGTCGTGGGCTTGCCCGTCAGTGATAAAAAATGCGCCTGCTAAGCGCTCAGGTGGAATTTCGGAAAGGGCGGAATTTAAGCCCGCGAAAAGCTTGGTGCCTGCTCCTAAATCATCGGCAGTATTGCGAACGGTTACTAATCTTATTTCTGTATTGCCTATACTTTGAATGCGCTTTTGCAATTCAGCTAATGCGGTCTGGGTCTGGGATTTGCGATTGCCTATACCTTGGCTTTGACTTTCATCAACGACGATCACCGCAATATCTGAAATCGCTTGGCGGTTCTCTTGGCGTAGAGTTGGATTAGCAAGTGCAGCGACGAGCAAAGCCAAGGCCAGGCCGCGCAAGAGCTGGCCTTTGGATTTGGTTGCGACCATAGCGGCAAATATGCAGAAGCCAATGATACCTAGGGTAACCGTCAAGGGCCAACCAAAATGAGGGTTCCAAGATAAGGTGAGATTATCCCAAAACATTATTGCCCCAGTCTTTCTAAAAGCGCTGGCACGTGAACTTGATCAGCTTTGTAATTACCTGTAAGGGCGTACATCACGAGATTTATGCCGGTACGAATTGCCATTTCGCGCTGGTTGTCACCACCAGGAATAACAGCATAAAGCGGTTCGCCATTATCATCGGTCGCCCAAGCGGCGGCGTAATCATTCGCACCAATGATAATAGAGCTGACACCATCGCTATTGCTTGCCGATTGTTCGGTGTCACTGGTTTCTAGCCATAGTTTGCCATCCCGATAACGGCCCGGAAATTCGTTGAGCAGATAGAATGATTTGCTGATGACATGGTCCGCATTGGCGGGTTCTAGTGATGGAATATCGAGTTTGCTGAGCATTGAATTGAGCGCCTGTGCTGAAGCGCTTGAGTTACCGCTGAGTTCGGCAACGGAGGTGCCATTTTCACGTAAATCAAAGAAAAAAGTACCGCCATTTTTCATGTAGCCAGTCATCTTGGCTGCAGTTTCATCATCAATTTCGGATGCATTTTCATCAATAGGCCAATAGATGATTGGGAAAAACACGAGGTCATCGCTTTTGATATCAATACCTAAAGGATCGCCAAGAGAAACAGATGTACGATCATCAAGTTTTTCGCTGAGCCCGCGCAAGCCTTGCATGCTGATGCGGTCCAACTCGCTGTTGCCGGTTTTGATGTATGCTAGTCTGGTTTCCAATGTTGCTTGCATGGCAAATTCGTCGGTTGATTGAGCAAGCGACTTTTGAATGAAATCGGGCGCAACAGTTAACGCTAGAAGGGCGAGGGAAAGTGCGGCTGGTCGAAAACGACTAAATCCGTTTTTCAAAGCAATTGCTGAAATCATGTCGGCTAAGAAAATGATCATGGCGGCAAGAAAAAGCAAAGGGGCAAAACTTTTCTTAGCGATCACAGTATAAGTTTTTGTTATGAATTCTGTGGGCAATGCCCCGATGGGTTTTAGATCATTAGCAGTCAAGTTTAGATTGATGGCTGCATCAAAATTACCGCGCCCGTAGAGGCCCGGTGGGGTTTCTGGCGATGCACTGGCGCGATCAAACGCGGACGATTGAATTGGTTTTATGTCAGATGCGAAAGGGATAAGTTCGCCACTACCTGAAAGTTGGCGAAGGGGTATAAAACTAGCGTTCGTTGTATCGGCACTTTTTGATGCAGCGGCACCGCTTCCGACGTTTGGCGCGAGATCAACGACGCGCTGAAGCATTTCCACAAACATTCCGGAAAGTGGCAAGTTTGACCAATCGGCGTTGGCCGTCACGTGGAACAAAATGATCAGGCCTTTTCCTTTTGTGGTCGCGGTAATAAGTGGCGTTCCATCGGCCAAACTCGCCCAGGTCTTATCGGCTAAAACGGCGTCGGGCTCGCTCAAGACCTGGCGCTGAACACTCACAGTTGGATCAATGGCAATTCCTGCAAACGGCGTTGCATTTGGAAATGGCTGCAAAGGCTGTGGGTTTTCCCAACTTAATGCGCTGCCTAATTGACGATCCCCCGGGCGGAGAATAGTTGGCATCAGCAAATCTTGCGCTGAAGCTAATCTCGGTCCTGCAAAACGTAATAGAACGCCGCCATTTTCAATCCAAGGGGCAATCAAGCTTAAGTCTTGCGCTGGCAACACACCAATGTCGGCGAGAACCAACATGGAAAGGCCAGCTTCGAGATTGGCCTTTAAGTCGGGCGTATCTTGTAGAGTATTCAATTCGACAAATGGTTCAAGCGCTCGCGACACGTAGTGAAGGGGTGCAAGCAAGGTTTGCGAGGCTTCGGAATTGCCGCCTGATTTCAAACCAACAGTTTTAAGCCGCCAGCGGTCATCACTTAAGAATTTAGCGCCGGCATGGGCTTCACCTAAAATCTCGACCGACTGAATTTCGTTGCGGAGTTCTATTGGAAGATCAAATTTGGCAGATGTTGTTGGTTTGCCAACTGTAAATGTAGCGTCGGCTGTAGCGAGTGTGCGGCCATTGGCAGCAAGAGCGCGAAATGTGATTGCTTGCTCAGTATTTTGAAGAGGTCGATGAGCTTCCACATTGATCTGTCCACTGATGATTTTTGTCTGACCCAGAGCCAGCGGCAGATCAATTCCTGCAGGTAAATAAACAACCACTGAATTGTCTTGAGTGAGTTTTTGTAAGCCAGAGATGAATGTGCTGGAATCCGCAGATTCAATTCCATCCGAAAGCCAAATAATTTCGGTGTTTGAAACTTTTTGCATGGCTGACAAAACAACGCTGCGATTGGTTGGCAACGCCCGTGGCGCTAACGTGGGCGTAATTGCAAGAGCTGCACTGGCGGAAATCGGTTGGATGGCCGGTGGTGTAATGCTTTGGGCGGTTCCGATGAGGGAAACGGTTTGATTATTGCGCTGCGCGTCATTTAAAATTTCGCGCAAAGCAATTTCATGGTTGCGCCAATTTTTTGCGGCGGCCCAGCCGTTGTCGATTACCAGCACAATTTTATCATGTTTGGGTTTGGCAAGTTTACCCGGTGCATAAATCGGCTGACTAACCGCAAGTATGAGAGCGGCGGCCAAGGCAAGGCGGAGTAAAAGAAGCCACCATGGGGTTGAATCTGGTGTGTCTTGGGTCGACTTCAATTCGCGCAAAATGCGTGTCGGTGGAAATGCGATCGTTTGCGGCTTCGGTGGTGTGAAGCGCAAAAGCCACCAAATTACTGGCAAGGCAAACAATGCAATAAGGGCGAGTGGGTTTACGAAAGTAATGCTGCTGAAAAAATCAAACATCACTTAGATTCGACCTACATTTGAGCGGGCGTCGCTAATGAGATGATGCAGTGCGAGAAGGCAGGTTGTGGGTGATTGATCGGTGCGATGGACGGTAAAAGTCCAGCCAAGGCTAGCAGCTAGGCCGCGGACCATTTCGCGATGGGCTTGAAATTTTTCGATGTAAGCTTTGCGAATATCTTGGGTGCGATTAGTCGTGATTTTCTCGGCTGAGTTCATGCCGGTGAATTCGACCCGCCCGTTGTAAGGCAATGTCTCTTCGGCAGGATCGCAAATTTGCACCAAATGGCCGCGGGTTTTCGTTGCTGCGATGGGGAGCAGGGCTTTTGCAATTTCGGTGTGTTCATCTAGAAAATCTGAAACAATCACGGTGCTGCCGCCAGTTCTGATTGGGCCGACACTCGGCAAATCAACTGGGTTTCTTGTTAAAAGTGTTGTCGCTGTTCGTGCGAGAGATAAGCGTCCGTGACCCGCAGGTTCAGCACTATCCAAAACGCCGATACGCTCATCCGCCCGCAAAGCGAGCGCTGCTAATGCCAAAGCTAAGAGCAAGGCGCGATCTTTTTTGGTTTGACCAGAGTGAGATGAGAAGTCCATGCGCGCGGAAGTGTTGGCCCAAATCCAGAGCGTGTTGGCGGCTTGCCATTCGTTTTCGTGGATGAAAACATGGTCGGAACGAGCAGAGCGCCGCCAATCGATGCGTTGCGTTGAATCACCAAAACTATAGGGTCGATATTGCCAAAAACTTTCGCCGGGTCCGGCACGTTTGCGACCATGTTCGCCCATTATGATGGTGGCCGCCAAGCGTTCTGCAGCCAACAGCAACGGCGCAATGCCAGCGCTTGTGACCTCAGCAGATTGAACTTCGTGTGTGGCGGAATTGGCGCGCATTGCAGAATTATGCCAGCAATGACTTTAGGCGATTGATGATATCATCCAATGATTTGCCATCAGCGCGGGCGGTGAAATTCAGAGCCATGCGGTGGCGGAAAACGGGTTGCAAAAGACTTGCAACATCGTCAATCGACGGTGAAAGGCGACCTTGCAAAAGCGCTAAAGCGCGGCAGCCCAA
>JAYUOP010000064.1:0-4577 GCA_043760745.1 Hyphomicrobiales bacterium | reverse complement strand
GGCATTGAAACCTGTAGTTGCTCCATGCGAGTGTTGATTGTCATCAAGCGCTTGAGCGCAGGCACGCGCGGATGTTTCGCAATTGTCAAAGTATGCGTGTAATCCCGCAACAACTGGAACACCCAGAACATGCCACATGGCCCGGTAATCAAAGGGCTCATTTCGGCGTGACATTTTTGTAAGAGCGCCACACAGCGCAAGAGATTGGCGCGGACATCTGCCTCTGAATAAGTCTGCCCTTCAATGAAACGAAGAACGCTAACCCCAAGCTCTGCATAAATCACTTGCGGAGACAGACCTGCCGCAAAAGCCGCTTGACTGGCCGCCAACTCCCGCGTCCGCGACACATGATGACAAGGATAATCCTCGCCGACGCGCGCCACATATTTACCAGTGGCATCTTCGACAACAAATCCAGCATTGCTTACCCCGCCGGTGAGCGCGGTTACTGAAATCGGTCCTTGCCAAATAGCGAGATCACGAACTTTTTCTTCTGCCGACAGCATCACTCTCGCCTCCCCTCCCACCGTCATTCTGACAAAGGCCAAAATCTACTCGGTACACCATCCCTCAATCAGATCCTGACTTTCGTCATGATGACAGTTTGGAGTGGATACCAACATTAGTTGATGAGGCTGTCAAACATATTGTGGCTTATTGTGGTTTAAGTTTATTGCCATGTGTGCTAATGCAGTAATATAGTATTTTTCGTTAATGGAAACCACAATTCAGCATGAAAACCCACAAAATCACCCGCCGTCATGAGGACATCATTGGTTTCCTTCGCCAACACGGAACCACATCGGTGGCGGAATTGGCGCGAACCTTGAGTGTTTCCGAGGAAACGATCCGTCGCGATTCTCATCCTTTGGTAGACCGCGGTGACGTGATGAAGCTTCATGGCGCACTCACGTTACCGCATCAAGTTGGCGAAGCGCCATTCGAGCGACGTTTGCGGGAATTCGCCGATGCCAAACGCGCTATTGCGAGACGTGCGGCCCAATTTGTAGAGGATGGCGATAGCTTGATTCTTGATACCGGAACGACAACCTCAATTTTTGCCCAAGAGCTTTTGAAAAAGCGCGGGTTAACGCTCGTGACCAACTCCGCCGACATTGCAAAAACTTTGGCGACTGTAAATGGCAACAAGGTTTATCTCGCTGGTGGCGAGCTCAATGGCGCAAATGGCGCTGCATTTGGTGCAAGCACTGTGGCCTTTCTCGAAAACTTCCAAGTCAAACACACTTTTATTTCAATCGGGGCTCTGCATCCTGATTTTGGCCCGATGGACATGTATCTCCAGGAAGCCGAATTTGCCCGTATGGCGCTCAAGCGTGCCACCCACCGCGTAATGCTTTCTGACGCTTCAAAGTTCGGTCAAAAGGCATTGGTCAAAATCTGCGATTTTAAAGATGTCGACCGCTTGATTACCAATGCCAACCCCGGTGAAGATTTGAGCAATGCCTTGAAAGTGAGTAGCGTGGAGATCAATGTCGTCCCGCAATAGGACAATGAAATTCACCACCAACGACTGTATTCCTGCCCTGCGTAAAAGTGCATCACCCCAGTTGACCAAGTGCCTCGGAATAGACCAATGTAGATCATTAATCAAAGCAGGTGAAAACGATGCGATACGAGGCTCCCTCCACAACAAAAGAAGCAGTGGCAATGCTTGCCAAAGAAAAAGGCTTAGGCTTTGTTCTTGCTGGCGGCACAGATTTGCTTGTCAAAATGAAAGCCGGCATGATCGAGCCCGATCTCGTCGTTGATATCAAACGCATTAAAGGCATGCGCGATATCAAAAAAACCGCAACTGGCTTTACGATTGGTGCTGCCGTCTCAGGTTCTGAAATGGAAAAGCACCCAGGTCTGCAAAAAGCTTGGCCCGGCGTTGTCGAAGCCGCCAACCTCATTGGCTCGAAGCAAGTGCAAGGGCGCTGCACGATTGTAGGCAATCTCTGCAATGGTTCGCCGGCCGCTGATAGCGTCCCAGCCTTGATGGCCGCCAATGCTAAAGTGGTTATATTGGGACCAAAGGGCAAGCGCCGTGTCGCTGTCACCGATATTCCAACTGGCGTCGGCAAGACCAGTTTGAAGAAAGCCGAAATCATTGAGGGTATTTCTTTGCCAAAGCGCGAGGCAAAATCGGGTGATTGTTACATGCGTTTCACGCCCCGCACAGAAATGGACATCGCCGTCGTCAGCGCTGCGGTGAACCTCACCCTTGATGCCAAAGGCTTTGTAAAATCCGCCCGTGTTGCTCTGGGTGCTGTTGCCACAACTGTTGTCATGGTTGCAGCTGCCGCAAAGGCAATCATCGGCACAAAGCTTGATGACGCCGCCTTGGCAAAATTGAGTGCTGCCTGTTCTGCTGCCTGCAAACCAATTGATGACAAGCGTGGAACCATTGAATTTAGAACCCATGTGGCAGGTGTGCTTGGTCGCCGTGCGGCTGAAACCGCTTATGCCCGTGCTGGAGGAAAACGTTAATGTCAGGTGTTCATGTTTCAACCACTGTTAACGGCGATGCCGTTGAATTTGTTTGCCCAGCTGACGAGTCTTTGCTCGATGTGCTCCGCAATCGCTTAGGCCTTACCGGCTCCAAAGAAGGCTGCGGCACAGGCGACTGTGGCGCATGTAGCGTCACCGTTGATGGCGCTCTCGTATGCTCTTGCCTTGTGCTGGGCGCAGAAGCCGAAGGTCGCGATATTCAGACCATCGAAGGCATGGCCAATGGCGATAAGCTGCATCCCTTGCAGCGGAACTTCATCGAGCATGCGGCCCTGCAATGTGGTATCTGCACCCCGGGCTTTTTAATTGCAGCTTCTGCACTCTTGGTGAAAAACCCAGATCCATCCGAAGAAGAAATTCGTTACGGCTTAGCGGGCAATCTTTGCCGCTGCACCGGCTACGACAAAATCGTTCGCGCCGTGCAATCTGCTGCCAAAGAAATGAGAGGAGCATAACATGCCTTTTGATACCGCTTTTACGAATAAGAAGTTTAAGGTCATTGGTTCGCGCGTTCTGCGTCCAGATGGCGTCGATAAAGTAACTGGCCGCGCCAAATATGGTGCGGACGCATCAGCCCCTGGCCAATTGGTGGCCCTGATTTTGCGTAGCCCCCACCCGCACGCAAGAATCAAGAAAATTGACACATCAAAAGCTGAAAAGCTTGCAGGTGTAAAAGCTATCATCACCAGCGCTGATCTCCCCGATCACACTGGCGGCGACCGTAGCATGCGCGATATTCTTGAAAACTGTATGGCCCGCAAAAAAGTTTTGTACGATGGTCACGCCGTTGCAGCTGTTGCCGCGATCGATCAAACGACAGCCCGTAAAGCGTTGAAGTTGATTAAAGTCGATTATGAAATCCTGCCGCATGTAACTGATGTTGATGCAGCCCTCGATCCAAAAGCGCCTTTGTTGCACAATGACATTTTCACAGATGGCATTACGCCAACGCCAACCAAGCCATCGAACTTCAATAAATATGCAGAATATGGCCATGGCGATGTTGAGGCCGGTTTTGCTGAAGCCGACGTAATTGTTGAGCGCACATTCAAAACCGAACAAACTCACCAAGGTTATATTGAGCCGCATTCATGCCTCGCAAATGTCAGCAATGATGGCACAGCAGAACTTTGGGTAACAACCCAAGGCCACTTCGTTTACCGCAATCAATGCGCTCAACTTCTTGGCATGGACATCAACAAACTCCGCGTTACCGCTTCTGAAATTGGCGGCGGCTTTGGTGGTAAAACCCACGTTTGGGCGGAACCAATTGCGCTTGCATTGTCACGCAAAGCCCATCGTCCGGTTAAGCTTACGCTGACCCGCGAAGAAACTTTCCGCGCAACGGGGCCAACGTCTTCCACATCGATTGATATGAAAATCGGCGTGAAGAAAGATGGCACCATCACTGCTGCTTTGGGCACGCTCCGCTATCACGGCGGCGCATTCCCATCGAGCTGGGCCGAATTTGGCGCTATGACGGTGTTTGCTTGCTACGATCTCAAGAACGTCAAGTCGATCTCAAAAGATGTCGTCCTCAATCGCCCAAAGACCGCAGCATACCGCGCACCGTCAGCGCCAATGGCCGCCTTCGCTTGCGAAAGTGTCATTGACGAACTGGCGCATAAAATCGGCATGGACCCTGTTGCCTTGCGGATTAAAAACGCCGCAAAAGAAGGCACGCAAAGTTCGTATGGTCCAGTCTATGGCCCGATCGGCATTGGCGCCACACTCGAAGCTGCCCGCAAGCATCCGCATATGTCAGCGCCCCTTGGTAAAAACCAAGGTCGTGGTATGGCCTGCGGATTCTGGTTTAACTTTGGTGGCCAAACCTGCGTTGATCTTAATGTAACGCCAGATGGCTCGGTAACCCTTGCTGTTGGCACCATGGACGTTGGCGGCTCCAGAGCATCCATCGCCATGATGGCGGCTGAGGAATTGGGTGTAGGCTATGACGACGTCCGCGTTATCGTGGCGGATACGTCTTCGCTTGGCCACAATGATATGACCGACGGCAGCCGGGGTACATTCTCCTCAGGCATGGCAACTGTCAGCGCTGCTCGCAA
>JAYUOP010000063.1:0-11956 GCA_043760745.1 Hyphomicrobiales bacterium | reverse complement strand
ATGGGCGCATGGTGATTTTCCTTTGTGTGTTTGAGGCTTCATAGAGATAAGATTGACCTCCGCCAACTTGATTTCTACACTAGGGCCATGACACTTATCCCACCAAAACCACTTCTGGACGACCGATCGCGCGGCGTAGCAGGGCTTGATCAGCGCTCAAGAGAGATTTTCAAGCGCTTGGTTGATACCTATTTGGAAACTGGAGAACCGGTCGGCTCACGCACAATCTCAAAGATTTTACCAGCCAATCTATCGCCAGCATCAGTTCGCAATGTAATGATGGATTTGGAAGAGAGCGGATTGATCTACGCGCCACACACATCTGCTGGCCGCGTGCCCACAGAAGTGGGCTTGCGCTTCTTCGTTGATGCGCTTTTGGAAGTGGGCTCCATGAGCAAAGCGGAACGTGCTCATATTGATGCCGAGATTGCCGCGTCGAACCGTCCGCGTCGATTTGAGGATGTGCTCGGTGAGGCCACAACATTGCTGTCTGGTCTCTCTCATTGCGCTGGTGTCGTGCTGTCGCCGAAACTCAATTCACGGTTGAAACATATTGAGTTTGTCAATCTATCGCCGGGTAAAGCCTTGGTGATTTTAGTGGCAGAAGATGGTGGTGTTGAAAACCGGATTATTGATGTGCCGCTTGGGTTGCCGCCTGCTGTCTTTATGCGCGCCACCAATTATCTTACCGCCCGCGCCCAAGGTCGCACCATCGCTGAAGTGCAACATATCGTAAGCACCGAACTTGAATCCCTGCGTGGTGAGATGGACGAAATTTCGGCCAAGGTCGTCGAACAAGGTGTGGCGATTTGGTCCGGCGATGTTGATAAAACGCTAATTGTGCGTGGCCAAGCCAATCTTCTCGAAAACGCAACGGCACTCGCTGAGCTGGAGCGTATTCGACGGTTATTTGAAGATATCGAAAATAAGAAGGAATTGGTTCAACTCTTAGGTCTGGCCGAGGTCAGCGAAGGTGTTAGGATTTTTATTGGCTCAGAAAACAAACTTTTTTCCATGTCCGGATCATCCCTGATCATGTCGCCTTACAAAAATGCCGATGAAAAAATCGTTGGCGTTCTCGGCATTATCGGTCCTACCCGTATGAATTATGCGAAGATCATTCCCATGGTGGATTACACAGCCAAAGTGGTTGGACGATTGCTCTCTTGATTTTTTGCAAGCAACAGCCGATATGCAGGTTAAATTCAACTCATAATTGACGGATGTGACCTCGATGAGCAACGAGACCCCTATGAATGACAATAACGAATGCCAAACCGATGAAGAGCTTTTGGCCGCGTTGGACGGGGAAGAAACCTTTGCTGATCCACGCGATGAAGAAATAGCTGGTTTGCATGAGGAAACCGCAAATCTCAAAGATCGTCTTTTGCGTCTCGCCGCCGAAATGGAAAATTTGCGGAAACGCACCGAGCGCGAAAAAGCAGAAGCGACCCTTTATGCGGCCACCAACTTTGCGCGTGATCTCTTAAGCGTTGCCGATAATCTTGGCCGCGCAGTTCAAGCAGTGTCCGAAGATGATCGCACTCGAGCTGACGAACACACCAAGAATTTGATTTCTGGCGTTGAAGTGGTGGAGCGCGAATTGAATCAAGTGTTTCAACGCCACGGCATTCGGAAGATCGAAGCTGTTGGTGCAAAATTTGACCCCAATATGCATCAAGCCATTTTCGAAGTACCAACCGCCAAAAAGCCACCCGGCATTGTAATGCAAGAACTTCAATCCGGTTATGCTGTAGGCGAACGTTGTTTACGCCCTGCTATGGTAGGTGTTTCTAAAGCCGAAGGCTAAGGCGTTGTTTTTGTGCCCAAAGCGTTGCCAAGAATGGCGGCAGCGCCTTCAAGCCCAGATCCATTCACCACCGTGTTTGGCACAAGTTTTCCAATAAGCCCTACGAGTTGAGGTTGGCGTTCAAGTGTTGCTAATATTTTTTCCAAGCCTTGCAACATTGCGACGCGGTCTTGTCCAAGAACGCCAGCTTGCGCCAATTGTCCCTTGGCAATTTCTTCCAAATATTGCCGCTCAGCCCGCCCCAAAGCAGCACGTTCTTCTTCGCGCTGTTGGGCAACCTTAACCGCAATTTGCGCTTCCACTAAGCGTGGCTGATCATTCGCCGTGGCCCGCGCCTGCTCAGTTTCTATGCGTTGTTTTTGCGCTTCGGTTTCGCGTTGATAAGCCTCACCGAGTTGATCCGCCAATTGTTGACGTAACCGCGCGATCAAGATTTCTGGCGGAATGGCAGGCTCGCCAAGCCTGATTTCTTTAATTTCAACACCGGCTTTCCGGGCTTCTAATTTTATCAGCTCTTCAATCGTATCCTCAATGGCGCCACGGTTTTCGATAAGGTCAAGAACTCGCGTGGCGCGCACATCATAGCCTACAATTTTGTCACCCTCTTTGCGAGGAATACGGATTGTGGATCCCGCAACATTGCGCACGATTGAGCGAATGAGTGGCGTTAAAATACGATGTTCAATTTCTTGAATGCCACCAACTGAGCCCGCAACGATTGGCGCATTTTCTGGCGAGATTTGCGCCACCACGCGAAGTTCCTGTGGAATATCCCAACCCTCGACTTTGACAAACACCGCGCGGTCCACCGCATTAGCCGGAACAGGTTCTTCAACCGCCCGCTCAGTTTGTTTCAGATTGCCTTGCTGATCGATAGAAAGATCAATAATGCGGCGACGATAGCCCCCTTTGTATTCCCAAGTTTGAACGCGCGTATCAACCAGTGTCACATCATAGGCATGCCGATTGAGATAATAAGCGCCGGGGAGCAATGGCTCTTTCCAAAGGCCAATGCAACCCTTCGGAACCAACGGCACTGAAAGCGCATCAGCATCATGTTGGGCCGCACTCACCCTAACCATTTCTTCTTTGCAATTGAGGCCCGGTTGCTGAACGTTTGATTTCACCACGCCAACTTGCCCAGTTGGAATAATCGTAGCCGCTGTTTCTTGGTCCACGCGCACATCAAACAGATAACGATTAAGCCGATACGACCCCGGCTTTAAAACGGTTTCTTGTGGCCCACGAAATCCACCCTGCTCAAGGAAGTTTTTCGCGTCCAACATTGCATTCAGTTTGTCATCCGAAATCACTGGCGCAATAAACATGCCTTCTGGCATAGACGCGCCATCAAGAGCGGTAATCTGACCATAAAAACCTTCAGGAACCTGAACGATGTCAGTTTGCTCAACATCATAGAGAAAATTCAGCAGCGGGCGGAAATGAAATCCTGGGCCTAAGATTTCAGTTTGCGGACCTTTTTGACCCGGCAATGCTAAAATTCGCCCCGCTGGCAAATCTGCTGCCATATAAATCCGCTTGAGTTGACCAACTTTGTCAGCCCCGATCATCAGAAAAGATGTTGAGGCGAGAAACCCAAGGCCTGCTAAAATCATCAAAAATCCAGCAAGCGGCCCGCCTAAGAGGTTAGCCACCATCGTTGCCTGATTTTGTGGCGCACCTGCCATCACTTGCCGCCGCCGAATAAACGCTTGCGCGCCTATAATAATGAGAACCAGTCCAATGATGACAGCCAGCATAGCAACGCTCCTTGCGAATCAATACACCGTCTATCTATGACCCGAATTGCGTCAGAATGAAAATCTAAGCTTTTGTCACCTTTCTCAAGGTCAAATTTATCCTGCCACCCGACTTCAACAACGTCGAAGTTCCTGCAATAACACGATCAATGCCGTGAAACGCCAACCGACTTTCCCCGCCCATCACCAGAACATCACCAGACGATAATTTGAATGACTTGGTTTTGCCGCCGCGCTCCGTACCGCCGATCCGAAATACCGCCGTATCCCCCAAAGAAATTGAAACCACGGGCGCGTCAAAATCAAGTTCGTCTCGATCTTGATGAAGGCCCATCTTGGCACCCTCTTGATAGAAATTCACTAAGCAGGCTTCTGGCGGATGCGGATAATCTGAAACGGCGCTCCAAATCGCCAAAATACTGTCCGAAATAGAGGGCCAGCTTTCGCCAGTATCGGGGTGCATGGCTTGATACCGATACCCCTGTTTATCTGCAACCCAGCCCAAACTACCAAAATTACTCATGCGAACCGAGAATGGTTTGCCGGTTTTGGGCATGGTAGGCGTGAATAGCGGAGACTTTGCAATGAGCTGTCGGATTTCGATCAACAGTGCTTCTTGGGCACTTCGGTTCAAAAATTCAGGGAAATGGCGCATAAGTTATTTCTAGCAGCCTAATCCCTTGCTCGCAAACAATCGTCACACTATAAGCCCGCCAATTGTAAATTTCCCTTGGAATCAGGGAATGACCAACCATATCAGGCGAAGAAGCGATGGCAAAAGAGTTTAGCGCCTTTTTGGGCACCTCATCCGCCGTCGGCTAAATGGAGATAAGACATGGCTAAAGTTATTGGTATTGACCTCGGAACGACAAACTCTTGCGTGGCCGTTATGGAAGGCAAGATTGCGAAAGTAATCGAAAATGCGGAAGGTGCGCGCACCACTCCGTCCATCGTGGCGTTTAACGCCGAAGGCGAAACCTTGGTGGGCCAGCCCGCAAAGCGTCAGGGTGTGACCAACCCAGAAAATACCTTCTTTGCGATCAAGCGCCTGATTGGCCGCCGCATGGAAGACCCTATGGTTGCTAAAGATAAAAAATTGGTGCCCTACAATATTGTTAAGGGCGACAACGGCGATGCGTGGGTAGATAGCCGCGGCACGAAATATGCGCCATCGCAGATTTCAGCTTTCACTTTGACCAAGATGAAAGAAACCGCTGAGCGCTATTTGGGCGAACCAGTGACCCAAGCGGTTATTACTGTTCCGGCCTATTTCAACGATAGCCAACGCCAAGCCACCAAGGATGCAGGCCGTATCGCCGGCCTCGAAGTGTTGCGCATCATCAACGAGCCAACCGCTGCTGCCTTGGCCTATGGCCTAGATAAGCGCGAAGCTGGCACGATTGCCGTTTATGATCTCGGCGGCGGCACATTCGACGTGTCCATCCTCGAAATCGGCGACGGTGTATTTGAAGTAAAATCCACCAATGGCGACACGTTCTTGGGCGGTGAAGACTTTGACATGCGCATCGTTGATTATCTCGCCGATGAATTCAAAAAAGAAAACGGCATTGATCTCCGTAAAGATAAGTTGGCTCTTCAACGTATGCGGGAATCGGCTGAGAAAGCCAAGGTTGAACTCTCTTCAGTTATGCAAACTGAAATCAATCTGCCCTTCATCACCGCTGATGCCTCTGGTCCAAAACATCTGACCTTGAAATTGACCCGCGCTAAGCTCGAATCCCTGGTGGATGATCTGATCCAAAAGACCGTTGAGCCATGCCGCCAAGCCTTGAAGGATGCCGGCGTTACCGCTGGTCAGATCGATGAAGTGGTCCTCGTCGGCGGTATGACCCGCATGCCGAAGGTCATTGAAATCGTAAAACAGTTCTTCGGTAAAGAACCTCATAAGGGTGTAAACCCTGATGAAGTGGTTGCCATGGGTGCGGCCATACAAGGCGGCGTGTTGAAAGGCGAAGTGAAGGATGTTCTCCTTCTCGACGTAACCCCATTGTCCCTCGGTATTGAAACCCTTGGCGGCGTGTTTACGCGTCTTATCGATCGCAACACCACAATCCCAACCAAAAAATCCCAAGTCTTCTCAACGGCTGATGACAATCAAACCGCTGTGACCATCCGCGTCTTCCAAGGTGAGCGCGAAATGGCCGCGGACAACAAGATGCTTGGTCAATTTGATCTCATGGGTCTGCCACCAGCACCACGCGGCATTCCACAGGTTGAAGTCACTTTCGATATCGATGCCAACGGCATTGTGAATGTGTCGGCGAAAGATAAAGCCACCAATAAAGAACAGCAAATCCGGATCCAAGCCTCGGGCGGCTTGACCGATGCTGAAATCGAAAAAATGGTCAAAGAAGCTGAAGCCAACGCGGCAGACGATAAGAAGCGGAAAGACGCTGTTGAAGCCAAGAACCATGCTGAAGGTTTGATCCATTCATCAAACAAAACGCTTGCTGAACTGGGCGACAAAGTGAACCCCGATGACAAGGCCGCTCTTGAAACCGCAATCGTTGATGTCCGCGCCGCCATTGAAACTGGCGACGCTGATCAGATCACGGAAAAGACAACTGCTTTGACCCAAGCCGCTATGAAGCTTGGCGAAGCGCTTTATAAGCAAAGCAGCGCTTCAGCCGCTGCCGATGGCGAAGTGCCAAACATGGAACGCGACGACGATGATGATGATCTCGACGATGACATCGTTGACGCTGACTTCACCGAAGTAGGCGACGACGACAAGAAGTCGTAATTCGTGCTAATCGTAAAGTAATGAGCTTGGCTCTCCATCCCATAAGTGGTTGGGGAGCCATTGCCATGAGGGCGCTAAGTTAATATGGCCAAACGTGATTTTTATGAAATTTTAGGCGTGCAAAAAGGCGCAGACGAAAAAGCGCTGAAATCCGCTTATCGCAATCAAGCCAAAAAATTCCACCCCGATGCCAATCCCGGGGACAAAGCCGCAGAATCCAAATTCAAAGAGATCTCGGAAGCCTATGACATTCTGAAAGACCCGCAAAAAAAAGCAGCTTATGACCGTTTCGGCCATGCCGCGTTTGAAAATGGCGGTGGTGGGGGAAGACCGGGCGGCGCGGGATTTGGTCCTGAATTTAATTCTTCCATGTCAGATATTTTTGAAGACTTGTTTGGTGACTTCATGGGCGGTCAGCGCGGCGGCCAAGCGGGCCAAGCCCGTGGTCGTGCGCGCGGCGGCACGGGTGCTGCGCGCGGCAATGACCTCCGCTACAACATGGAAATTTCGCTCACAGAAGCTTTCACCGGCAAAACCGCACAAATCCGTGTGCCATCTTCTGTAGGCTGTGAAACCTGCAAAGGAACTGGCGCTAAACCCGGAACATCTCCCAAAACCTGCGGCACCTGTAATGGCGCAGGTGCAGTACGTAGCCAATCCGGTTTCTTTACTGTAGAGCGGGCTTGCCCCACCTGTCAGGGGCGCGGTCAAGTCATAGCGGATCCGTGTGGCGCGTGCCATGGCCAGGGCCGTGTCACCAAAGAACGCCAACTCTCGGTGAATATTCCGCAAGGCGTTGAAGATGGAACACGCATCAGACTTGCCAATGAAGGTGAAGCTGGCATGCGCGGCGGTCCCGCAGGCGACCTTTATATTTTCTTAAGTCTACGTGCCCATGAATTTTTCCAAAGAGATGGCGCTGATCTCTTTTGCAAAGTACCCATTTCAATGACTGTTGCGGCCCTTGGTGGCGAGGTCGAAGTTCCGACCATTGATGGCAAAAAGGCCCGCGTCACCATTCAAGACGGCGCGCAAACCGGTAAACAATTCCGCCTCAAAGGCAAAGGCATGCCAGTCCTCCGCTCATCGCAATCTGGTGATATGTACATTCAAGTGACCGTTGAAACCCCAGTTAATCTTTCCCGCCGCCAGAAAGAAATCCTCAAAGAATTCGGTGCTGAAGATCAAAATAACTCGCCAGAATCAGAAGGCTTCTTCGCCAAAGCCAAAGCATTTTGGGATGGATTTGGGAGTTAGATGAATGCCAAAAGCCTATTGGATCGCCCATGTTACGGTCACGGATCCTGACCAATATAAGTTTTATGCAACCGACGCTGGCCCTGTGTTCAAAGAATTTGGCGCCACGATTTTAGCCCGTGGTGGTGCGCATCATATTCTTGAAGGCAATGGTCGCCCGCGCAATGTCGTGATTGAATTTCCGAGCCTGCAAGCAGCGCTCGATTGCTACCATTCGCCTGCTTATCAAGCTGCTAAAGCCAAACGTATCGGCGCTGGCGAAGCGGATATTGTGTTTGTCGAAGGAGTGTGAAAAACCGATCTGCACAAATGAGGCACTTGTTCTTTTGCCGCTCTCATTGCTAAACACAAACCCATGAATATGAGAATTGCAATTGCGGGAGCTGGTGGGCGCATGGGGCGGGTGTTGACAGAGATTGTCAGCGCAGCACCGGGTTGTGTCATTGTTGGTGGGTTAGAGCCGAAAGGTTCGGCGTTGGTTGGTTCAGGGATGGGTAAAACCGGGGCGATCATCACCGACGATCCAGCCAGTCTATTTGCACAAATTGACGGTCTGATTGATTTCACAATTCCTGCAGCAACACTTTCCCTCGTCGAGCACTCCGCCCGTGCCCGCATCGTGCATATCATCGGAACGACCGGTATTGATGCCGACGGCGAAGCTAAAATTCGCGAATGCGGAAAATCTGCCCGCATTGTGAAATCAGGCAATATGAGCCTTGGTGTCAATATACTTGCGTCTTTGGTGCGCAAGGCTGCAGCTGCCTTCGGCGAAGAGTTCGATATTGAAGTTCTCGAAATGCACCACAAGCACAAAATCGATGCGCCATCAGGCACCGCACTTTTGCTCGGTCAAGCTGCCGCTGATGGTCGAGGATTGGATTTAGCCACGCATTCGGTGCGCTCAAGAGACGGCATCACCGGGGCCCGCCCGCAAGGTGATATCGGATTTGCGACTTTGCGTGGTGGCTCTGTGGTTGGAGATCACACCGTCATGTTCGCTGGTGCATCCGAGCGCATAGAACTTTCCCACAAGGCAGAATCACGTGATCTCTTTGCTTACGGCGCTATCAAAGCAGCGCTCTGGGCCCAAAATCAGAAACCCGGTTTTTACACCATGACAGATGTTTTAGGATTAGAATAATGAGCGGAACCCTTGTTTTGGTGCGGCACGGCCAAAGTGATTGGAATCTAAAAAACTTGTTCACAGGCTGGAAAGATCCTGATCTCACGCCCCAAGGTGTGACCGAAGCCAAAGCCGCAGGACAGCGCCTGAAGGCCAAGGGTCTAAAGTTTGATCTATGCTTCACGTCTGCTTTAACCCGCGCCCAGCACACGCTAAAGCTCATCCTCAGCGAGCTTGGCCAAGAAGGCCTGCCCGAAACCCGCGATCAAGCTTTGAACGAGCGTGACTATGGCGAACTTACAGGTCTCAACAAGGACGACGCCCGCAAGAAATGGGGCGAAGAGCAAGTCTTGATCTGGCGTCGTTCATATGACGTGCCGCCACCCGGTGGCGAAAGTTTGAAAGATACGCTTGCCCGCTCGCTACCCTATTACATGCATATGATTCAGCCCCACGTCTTGGAAGGAAAATCGGTTCTTGTGGCAGCGCATGGCAATTCATTGCGTTCTCTCATCATGGCTATCGAAGGCTTGACCCCAGAACAAATTTTAAAGCGTGAACTGGATACCGGTGTTCCGGTCTACTACAAACTCAAAGCCAATTCGCGGCCAGAAAGAATCGAAGTTTTGAGCGTATAAAATGATCCGAATCTTGAGTGCCGCAGAGTTTGAAAAAAACATTCCGCGTTGTGCTGAGATTTTGGTTGATGCCGTTGAAAGTGGGGCAGGCGTCTCTTTCATGCGGCCACTCCCACAGGCCGATGCTGAAGAATTTTGGCGTGGCCAAGTATTTGGAATTGCCGCCGGTCAAACCTTTCCAATTGTAGCTGTGGTCGACGGAACAATTGCAGGGCTGGTCTTGCTCGTCCGGGCTTGGGCACCAAATCAGCCGCATCGTTGCGATATCGCAAAACTTTTGGTCCACCGTGATTTCCGCCGTCGCGGCATAGCCACGGAACTTATTGCGGCATTAGAAGAAAAAGCCCGTGCCCTACAACAAACACTGATCACCTTTGATGCCGTTGCTGATAGCCCGGCCGCAGATTTCTATAAGTCTTTGGGGTTTACTTGCGTTGGAACCTATCCGAAATTTGCTTATTCGGGGGATGGCAAGTTGGACGACACAGCACTGTTTTACAAACAACTCTAACCCCGCGCGAGATGCCCAGCCTCCCAACCCAAAATGGCGCGTTTGCGGGTAAGGCCCCAATGGTATCCTGTCAGATTTCCTGATTTGCCCAACACCCTGTGGCATGGCACCACGAATGAAATTGGATTACGTCCAACAGCCGCACCCACGGCGCGTGCAGCCGTAGGTTTTTCAATCGAATGAGCAATATCACCATAAGAAACGGCCCGACCCATCGGAATTCTCAACAAGCTTTCCCACACGCGAATTTCGAAATCGCTGCCAATAAATGTAATCCGCAAAGGTTGATCTTGCCGCCATTTCTCGGTGGCAAAAATCTGCGCGGCATATGGTGCAGTCTTGGCAGAGTCCTCCTTATAAATTGCATTAGGCCAACGTCGCTGCATATCGGTCAGAGCCAATTGATTTTCGCCAAGTTCAGAAAACCCCATGCCGCATAAGCCGTGATCTGTTACCATCACCAACGCTAAGCCAAACGGCGAAGGATGAAAGCCATAATAGATTTGAAGACCAGCACCTTTTGATTTGTAAAATCCCGGCGACATCCCCTCATGGGTCACAAACAAATCATGCAAGCGCGATGGACCTGATAGCCCAACTTCAAGCGCCGTTTCCAAAATGCTCGCAGAATCCTGCAACATGGCCCGCGCGTTTTCTAACGTAATCGCCTGCAAAAAAGCCTTGGGTGTAAGCCCAGCATAACGCGTAAATAAGCGCTGCACTTGGTCGGGCGTCATGCCAGCTTTTACGCCCAAGGTTTCGAGTGATGGTTGGTCGCGCCAATGATCAGTGAGATAAGCTAAGCAATCCCTGACCCTTGCATAATCTTCCATTGGTGAATTCTGTTCCATGACCTAAAACTATGCCAACCTAGCAATCGAAGCCACCCGTTTCTTGGGGCAAGGCCACATAAAGAAAATGAAATAAATCCATGGCGCGAAAAATTACAGTAGCAAAAATTGAAGACATGTTTGCGCGCTTCAAAGCAGAAAATCCTGAACCCAAAGGCGAGCTTCATTCTGTTAACGCATTCACATTTCTTGTGGCTGTGGTCCTTTCCGCCCAAGCCACCGATGAAGGCGTCAATAAAGCAACTACCCCGCTATTTTCCTATGCCGATACACCGGAAAAAATTGTAGGCCTTGGCCTCGAAAAACTTACAGCAGCAATTAAATCAATCGGTTTATTTCGCACCAAGGCCAAAAATGTTTTGGCTCTTTCCGAAATCCTGATTGCCAAACACCAGAGCGTCGTTCCAGGTGATCGCGAAAGTCTGGAGGCCCTTCCCGGCGTTGGCCGAAAAACCGCAAACGTGGTTTTGAACATTATCTTTGGGCAACCCACAATTGCCGTCGATACGCATTTGTTTCGTTTAGGAAACCGGATGGGATTAGCGCCGGGTAAAACCCCGCTTGAAGTTGAGCAGAAACTTCTCAAAGCCATTCCAAAGCAATATCTTTATTTTGCCCATCATTGGCTCATTTTACATGGCCGTTATATTTGTAAAGCACGTAAGCCTGAATGTTGGCGTTGTTTGCAAGCCGACCTTTGCCCTTTTAAAGAGAAGTCGGTTTTACTTGCTTAAAGATGTGCACGAAATACGACGTGGCAAATAATGGCACGGCCAGATTGAGAAAAGGGACAATCGCCAGTGTTGCTGGAACCAATCCGGCGAACGTGATTTGTGCTGCATTTTCTTTGCGAAATAACTTCGCCTCATGGACTGACATATGGCGCATTGCCACCATTTCGAAATATTCGCGGGATAGTAAATAAGCATTAGCCACAATCAATGCAAAAACGCCAATACCGGTAAACACTAGCGGCAGCACGGCCAGATTAACCAGCAAAACGACGAGTGCAAATTGCAGCGATGTGCTCATCGCGCGAAGGGTTGAGAGTGGGGTTCCTTTGGGATCTCGTGGATAATGCCGTTCTTCAACCCGCGTTGCAATATTGTCGAGATAAAGACCCGCAAAAACGGCGGTCACTGGCGCCATCAGGAAGAAAAACACCACTACCATGCCAAGGCCCGCTCCAATCGCCGCCAAAGTTTGCGCCCATGCCCATGGCACCAGTGTCAGGGTTGA
>JAYUOP010000062.1:0-4595 GCA_043760745.1 Hyphomicrobiales bacterium | reverse complement strand
TTGAAAGTTGTTCACACATCCGGCTATCCCAAAGGTGCTATGGTGCATCAAGATGAACCGCGTTTCAAAAACGGCTTCATCATCATGAAACCCTATCGCCGCGAAGAATTGCAAAAGATCATTCGGGATGCTCTGGAAATTCAATAAGGTAAAACATCCACCAACTTTGTCATCGTCGGAACAAGTCCGAGGATGACAGTAATTTTGCTCCCAGCACCTTTTCGTTTGACAAATTTGACGCTAAGAGGAGCCCCAATATTCGGGCGTTTCAAATAGCTCGGATCACACATTGGAGCAAAACCTTGGCCTCAGGATTATTCGCGCTGCTTGATGATGTTGCAGCGATTGCAAAAGTCGCAGCAGCATCGCTGGATGATATCGCAGCACAGTCTCTCAAAGCGGGGAGCAAGGCCGCAGGTATTGTGATTGATGATACCGCAGTAACCCCGCGCTATGTTGTCGGATTTGCATCTGATCGCGAATTGCCGATTATTTTAAAGATCGCAAAGGGCTCGCTTAAAAATAAACTTCTATTTTTGTTGCCGGGTGCTTTGCTGCTTTCAACTCTAGCGCCGTGGTCAATTACGCCGCTCCTGATGTTTGGTGGATTATTCTTGTGCTTTGAAGGCTATGAAAAACTGCATAGCATGATTGTGCCACATGAAGACCATGATGCGCATGGTCCGGCGGATACATTGGCCCAAACGCCGCAAGAACTCGAAGATGAAAAGGTCATGGGTGCTATTCGCACTGATTTTATTCTCTCTGCAGAAATCATGGCGCTCACCCTTGCTGGCGTGGCCGAACAGCCCCTTGTTATGCGGGCGATTATTTTGGCAGCGGTGGGGATTGGTATCACCATTGCGGTTTATGGCGTAGTGGCGCTCATCGTAAAGGCTGATGATGCAGGTGCTGCTTTGGCGCGAACTGGCACGCCCGGCATAGCGCATATTGGTTTTGCGCTCGTCAAAGGCATGCCCGCTTTTCTATCCGTGTTAAGTGTGGTTGGCACGCTGGCAATGTTGTGGGTGGGCGGCGACATTATCCTGCACGGGCTTGCCAATTTTGGCTATCATGGTCCCGAACATTGGATCAAGGACACCGCCAAAACAATTGGGAACATGTCACCAGTCTTCTCTGGTTTCGCGACGTGGTTGCTGGGAGCTTTGGGGTCTGGCGTGATAGGGGCTGGACTCGGTGCTTTGACGGTTCCTATTGTGAACTATGTGATTTTGCCACTTTATCGGACGATGCAGAAATCAAAGACTGCTTAAGTTTGTTTCAGCCTTTCATCTAAGCTCACGAATTGCGACGCGAGAATTCTGAACTTCTTTGCGTCTGGGTGAAGTGGATTCAAGAGATAATTGTAGCTGTGGGGCATTATAGCAGATGGAACTCGCAATACTGCACTCGCGTTTGATTGTAACCATTTGTCACCGACTAAACGGGTCGTCAGTGTGTCGATACTCCAACCAATTTTCGGATTGTGTTTTCGAACTGTCACCGACGATGGAATTGATATTTTCAGAAGTTGAAATGGATCAGGCAAATCTTCAAAATCGAAACTCACAAGCATTTCATTTAGCGCAGCAGCCGGGTGATCGGATGTATACACAATTGAACGTCCAATCGTGTTCCATCTGTTTGAAGCTCGAAGACCGCCAACGCCAGACAAATCCCGATAACTAGAAATGCGCCAAACGATCACTATGCATACATGCCATGATCTATTCGGTGTAACATTTCTTCGACAACTGCAGCACCAGCATCCGTGACGAGAAGTTCAAGTGGCGTTTGGCCCGTTAGTTTTACGCGGGGCTTTCTGAGCCACCGAGAAGATTTCTCAGTATCGCCAAAAACGCGATCTGAAAGCTCTACTATACGTGCCAAGCGGTTTGCACGGTCGGACTCTAAACTGCCAAAAGGCATTGCTTTTAATGGTGCTCCATCAACAGCTTTCTCAGCATAAATTGTGGTAGCAATTTCTTCTGGAGTAAGCCTACCCTTAAATATCTTATTGAATAACAAATAATTGTGCTTTTGTTTTTTTCCGGATATCGCCGCTTCTGCCATGGATCGTGTGTATACTGCTACTGGCTGTCTCGGACTCTTTGCCCTTAGATCTTTAACAACTTCAAACGTGATCTTTGTTCCTGGCAAAGGAACTTTATCAATTAGCTTTTGAGTTGTTTGGCTAAGTTTTGTTTCCATGTCCTTAATATGAGCACTTCCGATGTATTTTTCAAGCGAGATCGACTCCCGTTTACTTGGCCGGCTATTCCCTTTAGAAGCGCCAATGTTCATCACGCTTCGAAGGATTTCATCACACATGGCACGCCAATTTATTTATCATATGCAGGGTCTTTCGAAGACGTACACGAGCGGTAAAAAGGTGCTCGATAATGTGCATTTGTCGTTTTATCCCGAAGCCAAGATTGGTGTTTTAGGGCCGAACGGGTCTGGTAAATCAACGCTTCTCAAAATCATGGCGGGCCTTGATAAAGAATACAATGGCGAAGCGTGGATCGCTGAGGGGGCGACCATTGGCTACCTCGAACAAGAGCCGCAACTTGACCCCACCAAGACAGTTCTTGAAAATGCGATGGAAGGGGTGGCTTCAAAGAAAGCCATTGTCGATGAATACAATGCATTGATGGCAGATTACAATGATGAGAACGCCGAAAAAGCGGGCAAGCTTCAGGATGTGATTGACGCGCAAAACCTGTGGGATTTGGAAACGCAAGTTGAGCAGGCCATGGACGCGCTCCGCTGTCCCCCGGGCGATGCTTCGGTTGAAAATCTTTCCGGTGGTGAAAAGCGGCGGGTGGCGTTGACCCGCCTTTTGCTCGCCAAACCTGATCTCATTTTGCTCGATGAACCCACCAACCATTTGGATGCAGAGTCCGTGAATTGGCTCGAGCATCATTTGCGCGATTATCCCGGGGCTATTTTGATCGTAACCCATGATCGCTATTTCTTGGATAATGTCACGGGTTGGATTTTGGAATTGGATCGCGGTCGCGGCATTCCTTATGAAGGAAATTACTCCGCTTATCTTGGCCAAAAAGCTAAACGTTATGCGCAAGAGGGCAGGGAGGATGTCGCCCGGCAAAAAGCGCTTGAACGCGAATCTGAGTGGATTGGCAAATCGCCAACGGCGCGCCAAGCCAAGAGCAAGGCCCGTATCAAGGCTTACGACGAACTCCTCAAAATCAATGAAGAGCGCACGCAGTCGCACTCTGCCCAAATCATCATTCCGCCGGGCGAGCGCTTGGGCGATACGGTTATTAATGTGGAAGGCTTGTCAAAAGCCTATGGCGACCGTCTGCTGATTGACAACCTCGAATTCAAACTGCCGCCGGGCGGTATCGTTGGGATTATCGGCCCGAACGGCGCAGGTAAATCAACGCTGTTCCGCATGATCACGGGGCAAGAACAACCGGATAAGGGATCGATTGTGATCGGGCCAACGGTTACTCTTGGCTACGTTGATCAATCACGAGACTCGCTTGATCCTAATGCCACGGTTTGGCATGAAATTTCAGGCGGCAATGATTTGGTGGTGCTTGGCAAACGCGAAATGAACTCGAGAGCTTATGTCGGCTCATTCAACTTCAAAGGCGGCGATCAACAGCAAAAAGTTGGCACATTATCAGGCGGTCAACGCAACCGCGTACATTTAGCCAAGATGCTGAAATCTGGTGCAAACGTTCTCCTGCTCGACGAACCCACCAATGATCTCGACACCGAAACGCTTGCAGCTTTGGAAGAAGCGCTGGAAGATTTTGCCGGCTGCGCCGTCGTCATCAGCCACGACCGCATGTTCCTCGACCGCCTCGCCACGCATATTTTAGCGTTTGAAGGCGACTCACACGTCGAATGGTTTGAAGGCAACTTCCAGGATTACGAAGAAGATAAAAAGCGGAGACTGGGCGAGGATTCAGTGATGCCGAGTAGGATTAAATATAAGAAGTTTGAGAGGTAGGATTGTGTTTCACTGCTTTTTCTTATTGAAATAGTCTTTGATTTCACCTGACTCAAATTTTTGAAATAAATGTGCTTTTGCTTCGTCGAATGATTTGAAAGCGGTTTTTCCGTTTGTATTGTCTATTCTTACAAATATGCCCGACGGGCGCACTATCAAGGAAATTGTAAACCTTTGTTTTTTGCGCTCAATACTGCCATTTTCAGTAATGGACCATTTCTTTCTATCTATAAAGCGAGCCCTTCTCTCCATCGTTTTACGTTGAACAGTCGCTTCCTTCGTTTCAGTTAGAAAATCCGCACAGTTGGTGCCTACTGTTAGAGTCCCCCAATTTATGTGCGACAAGAAGTGCTCGAACCGCAACTCTGTTCCGCAAAAGTCACAAATGCCATCTAGAGCTCCTAAGTCATTTTCAGGCCCATCAAAAAACCAGTTGCTTGACTCCATGATTATTTCATGTTGCTTTGCATGACACCCTTTACAAAGCACAGTAAGCTCCTCGAATGAGTACTCCCAAGGCAAGCGGCCTCGAATGTATTTGTCGTGATGTAGTTGAAGTATCGCTCCTTCACTTTGATGCCTCGAGCAACTCTCACACCTCCCTCCAGCG
>JAYUOP010000061.1:0-4608 GCA_043760745.1 Hyphomicrobiales bacterium | reverse complement strand
AGAATTTGGCGCGGTAATGAAAGATTTTACCAAGCTTGCCTTCGTCGATGAATTGTTTGGCAAGCGTTACGGCGGGAACGCGGCGATAGTTGTACCACACCATGTTTGGCACTTTTGCCGCTTCCACGGCCGCCACCATTTTAGCCGATTCAGCAGCATTGCGACCTAACGGCTTTTCGCACATCACAATTTTGCCTGCGGCGGCGGCGGCAACAGCAATTTCCAAATGCATATCATTGGAAGCAGCAATATCAATCACATCAATATCTTTGCGGTCAATCAGTTTTCGCCAATCCGTTTCGATGGATTTATAACCCCACTGATCGGCAAAGGCTTGCAACTTACCCGCATCGCGCGCGCAAGCAGCTTTTAAGACAGGCTCATGTTGCAGTTGAAAAAAATTACTTGCTTGCTTGAAGGCATTGGAATGAGCGCGACCCATAAAGCCATAACCCACCATGCCAATGTTCAAAGGTTTTTTGGCCATGTTAGGCGGTCCAACCATGCTTATCGCGCACTTTGATCATGGCGGCGAGAATATCGTTCCAAGTTTTTTGTTGCATCATAACATCGTTCGGGAACATGCAGCCATCCCAACATATATGCTTGAAGGCCTTTGTGATTTCATTGTTGCCATCGCGCAGCCACATCCCGGCATGCTTGGTGATATCGAGTTTGCCGTTCTTATCATTCACCATGCAATGCTTGCCGGTTTTATCGTGATAGCCCAAGCCTTTGACCGTGCCATCATTTTGGGCAACGTGAAAATCAATGGTCCAAGGGCGAAGTGCATCGGTCATTTTCTTTAAAGCAGCATCCAGAATTGACTTGCTCTTCCAATCAAATTTGGCAGGCAGCAACCGAGATTTCGGCGCGTTGTAACCCATCGTATAAAGTAAAGTGTGGGCCATATCGGCTTGGAAGCCAATTGTGTGTGGACGATCAGTTTCTTCCAAAGTGTTGATCATATCTTTCCAAGAGTGCATGCCGCCCCAGCAGATTTCACCTTCAGCCGCTAAGCGTTCGTCATAATCTACTGCAACGCTGCAGGCTTCGCGAAATGTCTTGGCGATTTTCTTGGTATTGCCAACAGGGTCTGTGGCCCAATCGGCAGGACCGGCAGCGGAATCGATACGGATGATTCCATGCGGCCTTACTCCGAGGTCACGCAATCGAGCGCCAAGTCGACAAGACTTTCTGACGTTTTCAACAAATTTCTTGCGGTCGGCAGGGGAACCCATGGCAGAACCACCACCTACTGGCGGCCAGACTGGCGCTACAATCGACCCGATGACCAAATTTTTTCGCTGCACTTTTTCAGCAAGCTTTTTTACTTCATCGTCAGTGAAATCAATATTGGTGTGAGGGGCCACATGGAAAATATCAATGCCATCAAATTTCACGCCATTTACTTCGGCTTTGGCGGTAAGCTCTATCAATTTATCAAGCGCAATGCCCGGCTCAGAATCAGAGCCTTTGCCGACCAAACCTGGCCACATCGCATTGTGTAACTTGGGAAAATTGTTTTTCGCAGTCATGATTGCTCCCAGAGATCTTATTGTTTTTTCCTGATCATAATCAAATTTTAGGCTTGCTGTCTACAACTGTTATATTAGTATGACAGTTATGTCCTATAAGCTGGCCAACTTTAAAGTAGATCGCAAACGTCCCCTTCGGGACCAAATCTATCCTATGGTTCGGATGCTGATTTTGACCGGCGCAATCAAGCCTGGGGACGTTATCGACGAAAAGGCCATGGCAGCCCAACTCAATGTGTCGCGAACGCCGGTGCGCGAAGCGGTAAAACGGCTCAGTGATGAACACCTGGTCGAGGTGGTGGCCCAATCCGCCACCCGCGCCACACGCATTGACCGTAAAGAACTTGATCAAGCGTTTATGATCCGCCGTGCGCTTGAAATGGAAAGTGCCGCACAAGCAGCAACCCGGATCACACCAGAACAAGCCGACGGTTTATCGGAAATTCTGGCGCTCCATGCCCGCGCTATTGAGCGCAAAAAATATGCCGATGCGATTGACTTTGATGATCGCTTCCACCGGTACATTACTGAAATCAGTGATTTGCCTTTGCTGTGGCGCAGTATTGAAATTTCAAAAGCGCAGTTAGACCGGTGCCGCCATTTGATGATACCAAGGTCAGGGGAAGCCGAACTGACACTTGAGCACCACCGCAAAATTATCCGTGCACTCAATAGCAAAGACCCAGAGGCAGCGCGGAAAGCGATGGCCGATCATTTAGAGGGGGCTTACAAAAGCACCATCGCTGTTTTGGAGGGGCCGGGGCTTAACCCGGCCTAAGATACCAATTGTTCAACCAAGGCAGAAATCATGCGCGGCAAATCGTAAGGGAAACGCGCCGTGATCAGATTGCCATCGACAACGCAGGGCTCATCCAAAACTGTCGCTCCAGCATTCTCCAAATCAATTTGAATGTTCCACACCGCAGTGGCGCGTTTACCTTTCAGCATTTTGGCGCTGACCAAAACCCATTGGCCATGGCAAATAGCGCACGTTGGTTTTCCGGCCGCATGCATATCTCGGACAAAGTCACAGGCGGCTTTATCTGCCCGCAACGCATCCGGATTCCAACAGCCACCGGGCAAAATTACGGCATCATAATCGGCGACCTTAGCATCGCCGATATGTTTATCAATTTCCAACCAACCTGCATTTTCCATCAAACGGACAGCCAAAACATGCGTGGCCGCGATAGCTGGAAAGCGCAAACCGAGACTGGGTGGGAACTCACCAATCAACGGCGAAACGATGTGAACTGTGGCGCCATGCTCCGACAACCATCGCTTGGCACCCAAAATTTCGACCTCTTCAACGCCATTGGTGCAGCAAATGGCAATGCGCTTGCCCTTCAACAAAGTGGGGTCGGATGGTGGATCAAAGAGAAACTTATTCAATTCACGGTTCAATTCACCGTCAGCAGTTACCAAAAGTTCGGTGGAAATCGAAGGTACAAGGCTCGGCGACATGACTTGCTGCATACGCGCCAGAGCAGCATTTTGCGCTTGCGTCGGTTGAATTTGCTTGTTCATCGTTTCCTCCGGAAAATTGACAACTGCCGCAAGCTAGTCTCATTTCTACATTCACGTCCAGATCGATTTCACTTCAACCTAGGGAAATAACCATGAAAACCGGAATCAATATGTTGCTTTGGACTTCGCATGTTACTGCCGATCATACGGCCATCCTACAAAGCTTAAAAAAGACGGGCTATGATTCAGTTGAGATTCCGATCTTTGAAGGAACTCCCGACCATTACGCAAAACTCGGTGAGTTGCTCGACAAGATTGGCTTGGAACGTTCAGTTGTGAGCGTACTTGGAGCGGGCAAAAATCCTTTATCTCCGGACAAGTCCCAACAAAAAGCAGGCCTTGATTACACGAAATGGGTGATCGATTGCACGGCGGCTTTGGGCGCAAATATTTTGGCGGGGCCCATGCATTCCGAATTGGGATATTTTACCGGGGCCGGTGCGACAGCGGCTGAACGCAAACGCGGGATTAGTTATCACCGCCGTGCTGGTGATTATGCGCATAAAAAAAATGTGCGTTTCGCCTTAGAAGCACTCAATCGGTTTGAATGCTACTTCTTGAACACGATGGCGCAATTGGCAGACTATCTTGACGAAGTGGATCATCCGGCAGTGAAAGCCATGTATGATACATTTCACGCCAATATCGAAGAGAAAGATCCCATTGGCGCAATCAAAACTATTAAACGCCATATGATCCACGTGCATATTTCTGAAAATGACCGAGGCACACCGGGCAAAGGAAATATTCCATGGGCAGAAACCTTCAAGGGATTGCGCGCTGCAAAATATGATGACAGTCTCACCATTGAAGCCTTTGGTCGCGCACTTCCAGCATTGGCAGCAGCAACACGCATATGGCGTGATATGTTCCCGAACTTTGAGGAAGTTTATAAAGGAGGGCGCAAGCACATGATTACGGGTTGGGATAAATCTCAGTAGAGGAAAACATCATGTCCCGTGCTTATGCTAGTGCCATTATCAAATCACCAATAGAAACCGTTTGGCCCATTGTCCGCAACTTCAATGGCTTACCCGAATGGGCCGTGGGCATTGTTGATTCAAAAATTGAGCTCGGTTTAGATGCAGATGTTGTGGGGTGTATTCGCTCTTTTCATACCAAGGAGGGAACGCATATTCGTGAACGTCTCTTAATGCTTAACGACGCCAATTACACGCTCGCTTACAACTTTGAAAAACCAGCGTTTCCAATCGAAAACTACATTGCCACTATCCGCCTGATGCCTGTGACCCATTCCAATGCAACGTTTGTGGAATGGGAGGCGACATTTGACGAAGCCTATGAGGATCGTGGAAAATATGAAGCTTCGATTTCAAAGCAGGTCTTTGCAGCAGGGTGGAAGTCTTTGGCTGCTAAAATAAAGCGGGAAAGATTATCTCATCCTCCCGGTGCGGTAACTTGGAAAGGCGGCCACCCAAATAAGGTTTGGGCGTCGCGCGTTATGAAAGCGCCAGTTGAAAAAATCTGGTCCACGATGCGCGATTTTTCCAGCATGGGCGATTGGCATGATGACATTACAAAG
>JAYUOP010000060.1:0-12128 GCA_043760745.1 Hyphomicrobiales bacterium | reverse complement strand
ATCGCTATTCTCAGAGTGTGAAAGTTAACTTTTTAGGTAAATTTTCAGTTAAGCATTTGATCTTTCCTTGGAATAAAGCAGAATAAATCGCATTTTTTGAGTATTTAACCGACTATGACCCTCGCATTCGTTAATTCCCCCCTCGATCGTTGCGGCAATTTGCGTAGTGATTCTGTCGCAATTGCCCAATTACGGGTTGAGCCAACCAGCCTGACAATCCAAATGGCGGGCGATAGCGTGCTCTTTCAAAACAACGCGCCGCATTTTTTGAACGGGGCTGTAGATGATACAATTTTATTGGGCCGGGATGAAAACAATGTCCATTGGTTCGCCAAATCGGTTACCCCAAGTGATGATTTAGATTTCCGGCATTTGCGGGCTCTTGCCAGTGACGGCGTATTATCAGCGCAAGTTTTGTCCATTATGGCGCAAGCCCGCTCGCTTTTGCATTGGCACGAGCGTCATGGCTTTTGCGCTAATTGTGGCGCTGCAACTGTGATGGCAGATGCGGGTTATCGCCGCCATTGTGAGGTATGTTCAGCTGACCACTTCCCGCGCACCGACCCCGTCATTATCATTGCTGTGCGTCATGGTGATAATTTCTTGCTTGGGCGCCAAGCCGTGTGGACCCCGGGCATGTACTCAACATTGGCAGGCTTCATGGAACCCGGCGAAACCATTGAACAAGCCGCACGGCGCGAGGTTTTTGAAGAATCTGGAATTAAGGTGGGCTCTATCAACTATGTCATGTGTCAGCCGTGGCCATTTCCCACCAATCTCATGATCGGCCTGATTGGTGAAGCGCTTAACACTGACATCACCATTGATCCCAAAGAGCTCGAAACCGCCCGCTGGTTTTCACGCGCAGAAGTCCGCACCATGCTAGACCGCACGCACCCCGAAGGCCTCACCGCCACGCACCCTGTTGCTATCGCTTATCACATTTTAGAGGCGGCGCTTAAAACTTAACCCCTAAGCCAACATAGCGCACATGCCCCCTCCAACCGTCATCCCTGCGCAGGCAGGGATCTACCCCAAACACCGCCCCCTCCAACCGTCATCTCCGCGCAGGCCGGGATCTCCCCCAAACTCCGGCAGTGTTTCAGTTTAAACTTCCGCGAATGACCCGAAGCGGACATTCATTAGGTCTGCAATTGTTGCCTCCAGTTAAAATTTACCTTGCACTATCTAACTATCACTGGAATTGTAACTTCACACTCTGATCAAGCATTGGGATTATTTTGTCAAACTTGGCTAACCAACTGATCAGTACACCCCAACGCGAGGACGCAGGAGCGGACTCAGCGAGTCGTTATCATTATCAGGCATTGTTTGGATTATCCCTAATTTTTAAAATACACAGTAGTTCTGATAATTATGCTGTTGTGTTCGAGTTTCATGACGATATCGCGCTTATCGATAATAGTGATCAACCGCAAAAGATTTCATTTTTCCAAGTAAAAACAAAAGCGAAAAACAATTGGACGCTCGCTGCTCTTGTTCAACAAAAAGCTGGGGCAACCACAAAAGGTCAACCCAAAAAGCTGCCTTCAATACTTGGTAAAATGTATCACAATGTTATGAATTTTGGCGAACATCTAGAATCAACCACTTTTGTTTCAAATGCGCATATGAATTTTGGACCCGATGGTTCGAACTTTTCCTTAGACCTTTGCGAAAAAGATCAATTGGACAAAGCCAACGCCCAAATTCTCGTCGAGCACCCAAGTGAAAAGTTGGTCAAGAGCAAACTTGTCCGCTTCTTTCGGAGTGAGTTGAGCTTGGATGATACCGATACACACGCAAAAGGTATGTTGAGCAAATTTGTTGTAGATAATCTGGGTGAAGTGGAGTTTTCACTGAACGTTCTTTTCCGAGCAATTGTGGATGAATGCACTAGGAAGTCCCGTATCAAAACTGCTCAGTATTCTTTAGAGGAAATTGTTGAAAAAAAGGGAATTACAAAAGCCAAAGCAATTAGTTGGTTAGACTCAATTAGGCGGACGAACGATTGCCCCAGTTGGGAGAGCATTGCTCCAGATATTTCGTATCCCCACGCAAAAAAAATTCAACTTAGAAAAGAATGGCAACTCTACAGAGTCCAAGCCCTCGATGCAGACGCTGCTGTCAGCATTGTGCGTAGCTATATCTCCCGAGAACTGGATGATTCAGCCTATTCCAGCCTAAATCTGATGGATACGATTGACAGGGCTCTTCCAAACGTTGAAACTTTCGCAAATGAACGTCTTGGTGCCATTCGTTCAGAGCGTTTAAAGGTAATGATCATCTATGAAACTTATGCAAAAGACCCAACTTGAAAATTTCAAAGCATTGATACGGAACCTTAGAAAAAAACGCCATGAAAAAACTGAGATTCGAAGAGCTGTGGCTCCTGTCAACAAAAGAGAAAAAAGCGTGGAACTCAAGCCTAGCCAATGACATTACTGCCGTCGTGGCAGATAATGAATTCGGCAAATCTAGTTTTGTAAAATCTCTTTACGCAACTTTGGGGGCTGAACCTCATAAAACGCCAGATTCTTGGGTAAGCGCCCAAGTTTCAAATCTTCTAAAGTTCTCAATCGACGGCACGTCTTATTTCATGCTCCGTGACGGGCTTAGCTATACACTGTTTGACAGTGTTGGCGAAAAATTATGGCTGGTAAATAGTATAACCAGAGGACTTGCGCCAAAATTAGCGCCTATGCTTGATTTTAATATTGAATTGTCCACTAAAAGCGGCGGTCCGGCCGCTCCACTTCCTGCACTTTGTTTTATGCCTTTCTATATTGATCAAGACAATGGCTGGAACGAGACGTGGGAGGCGTTCACTGGAACGGGAATGATAAGCAATTACAAACCGGATTTAGCAAATTTTCACACTGGAATACGGCCCAAAGAGTATTACGTTGCGAAATTTACGAAGAATGAAGCTTTGAAAGAACGAAATGCTTTTCTCCAAGAGAGGAATGCATTTACCCGTGCCGAGGAGAGAATCAGGGGGAAGCGAAAAGCTATTGGTCTGTCTTTTGACCCTGCTTCGTTCAGTGATCGAATTGAGGCGTTGCTCAAAGAGCAAAATGCGTTGCAATACCAGTATGATCTGGTGAAAGCCAAGATTTCAGAACTTCAGTCATTGCGCACCCAAGCCTTCGAAGAAATGGAAATTGCGCGCAAAGTGCTGGAAGAATTAAATGCGGACATCAAGTTTGTGGGCAAAATTGAAGAAGCAGAAATTCATTGTCCTACCTGTAACACAGTTCACAAAAATGATTTTGCAAATCGTTACGGACTCATGAATGACGCTGATGCCTGCTGGGTCGTTTTTTCTGAAAGTCAAATCAGGGTTGCTGATCTGGATTCAACCATAAAATCAGAACTCGGCAAAGTGACAGGGACGCAAAGACAAATAGAAAAAATCTCTGCTCTGCTTGACGTAAAACGTGGAGAGATCAAACTTGGCGACATGTTACGTGATGAAAGCGAACGCATGGTCGACGAGACGCTTGTTAATGAAGGCCAAGAGATAGATCACCAAATTGGCGAAGTTGATCAAAAAATTAATCTGGCGGAACAAGATATGAAAGCGTTTGATAACAATGAGCATAAAAACAGAATTATGGAGTTCTATGCCGACAAACTGAGAAAATTCTGTGATGAGCTTGCTGTCACGAGTGTGCCTGACAAGTTATATCGTTCACTCAGACCGGCGATAAACGAAGCTGGTAGTTCAAAGCCGAGGCTGCTTTTAGCATACTATTACGCCATCCTTCACACTATTGATGAATTTTCTACCGCCTGTTTTTGCCCAATAGTAGTAGATACACCGCTGCAGCAAGATCCTGATCCAAAAAATGCAGAACGTATGATTCGGTTTGCAATTGATAAGCGACCAACTGGCTCACAGATCATACTCGCAACGGGCAACCTGCACGGAGTCAACGTAAACGGTAAAACAATTACTCCGCAAACAAAGAAGTCACTGCTGCAGACCGATCAATATGTTGCCGTCCATGAGTTTGTAAGTTCATTTATGAAACGTTCGATGGACTAAATTGTTTTATTTTCGAGTTTGGTTTACCTTTTAATTCGCCAATGTCGGTTCTTGGCCCGAAGCGGCCAAACGGTCGCTTGAGTTTTTCTTCCGCTTGTGTGGCGTAAGCTGACAAAGGACCGCTTATGTTTAAGATGTGCCGTTGAAATTCAAATTGACCGCTCACAAGTTTTTCCTTTTCTTGACAATGTTCTTTATTTGTTCTATGGCGGTTTGCTGGAGGAAAACAAGTCGCATGAACTGGGCCCGCGCAATTGAAATCAACCGATTGGCACTCGCCCGCATTGTGGGCGAACTTTTTGCTTTGTTGGGCCTTGTCAGTGGCCGCACTATAGAGCGCATGTTGCGACCTGCGGAATCGGCTTTGCGCCGCCTGATTGTCATTGCGGCCCATGGGTTGGTAGTGAAACCTGCGCTGCCTCGCCCGATGCCAGAAGGGCTTGTGATTAAAGGTAAAGGGGTGGGGCGAAAGTCGTTTCAATTGTTTGACCCCCGCAAGTCATTCAGCTTCATCAGGATTGAAAACCCGCTGATCGTCATGGTGAAGACCCATACGCACAATCCGTTTAATCTGTTTGATCAGATGTATTGGCCAAAACCAAAATTGCAAACCATCGACAAAACGGACCATCTTTCGGGCAGATTAACCGCGCTCAAACACGCGCTTGAAACCATTCCGCGCCAAGCTGTTCGTTTGGCCCGGTGGACCGCCAAACGCGTGAGCCTGCCAAACCCCAAATTCACCCACGCTTTGCGCCCCGGCTACCCACCCGGCCACCGCACCAAACCCAAAATGGAAGTGGATTACATCCTAAAAGAATGCCACGCCTTGGCTTGGGATTCGGCTTACCGAAACTCATCCTGATCAAAAAATCAGTCATCCCGCTTACAAAACACAAGTATCCCGACGAAAGTCGGGATGACTGTGTTTTTTTAATCACAAACCAATGCCCAAACTTGCCCTGCCCACACAGAAATCGTTTGAACTCAGTTTCCCCTAAGCTTTGCAATCTCCGCCCGGTGTGGGCTGGCTTTATATGTGCCAAGAATCCGCACGTAAGATGTGAAGAATGCAAGTTCTTCCATCGCAAGACGCACATTGGTTTCTTCGGGATGTCCGTCAATATCGACAAAAAATTGCGTTGCCGAAAACTGTCCTTGAATCTGGTAGGACTCCAACTTGGTCATATTCACGCCATTGGTGGCAAATCCACCCATGGCTTTGAACAAAGCTGCCGGCACATTGCGAACCCGGAAAACAAAAGTAGTAAGACATGGTCCATCATCAACTGACGCATCAGCCCGTGCCGCGGAAAGCACCACAAACCTTGTCGTATTGTGGGCTTCATCCTCAATATTGCCCCGCGCCACATCAAGACCATAAATTTCGCCTGCTAGTTTGGTTGCAATTGAAGCCCGCGTTTTATCGCCAGATTCAGCCAGTTCGCGCGCTGAGCCCGCTGTATCGCCAGCCACAACAGGCGTAATACCCAGTTCTTTCATAATCTTGCGGCATTGCCCAAGGGCATGCACATGACTATGAACGGTTCGCACTTTTGTGAGATCAGTTCCCGGCAAAACCAAAAGCTGATGATGCACCCGCAAGAAATGCTCACCAATAATATACAAGTTAGAAGCGGGCATAAGATGATGAATATCAGCAACCCGGCCAGCCACCGAATTATCAATCGGGATCATGGCCAATTGCGCCACACCATCTTTGACCGCCTGAAACGCATCCTCAAATGTGCCACAAGAAAAAGGCTCATGATTTGGATAGGCTTCCATGCAAGCGATATGGGAGTTGGCTCCGGGCTCACCCTGATAAGCAATTTTGGCAGTCATTCAGTAATCTCACTAAATCTTTGGTTTTAATATCGCTCGCGCTAAATCGAGGTCGGCTGGCGTATCCACTCCTAGCGGAACTGTATCCACTTTCACAACCGCTATGCGCATATCATGATCAAGCGCCCGCATTTGTTCTAAACTGCGCAATTTCTCCCGCGTGCTCACAGCAAGTTTCACAAACTTCTCTAATGCAATGCGTCGATAAGCATAGACCCCAATATGATGCCAATAAGGGCCCTCATGTTCAGGGCCAATAACCCGCACAAAATCCCGCGCATAAGCGACTTCCCGCTCTGGCGTTAATGGCGCAATCGCTTTAACAATATTTGGATTGTCAACATCGGCTTGCTCCGTAATCCGTGCAGCAATTGTTGCAATATCCACGGGATCATTCATCAGTCCTGCCAAACATCTCTGAATAGCTAGAGGATCAATCGTGGGCAAATCACCTTGCAAATTGACCACATGGGTAAATAGACCATTTGGATCGCGCAATCGCAGCGCATCGGCGACCCGGTCAGACCCCGATGGCAGGCTTGGATCAGTAACAATAGCATCGCCACCCAATTTCCGAATAGCGTCTGCAATCGCGTTTTCTGCCGCCGCCACCAAAACTTGGCCAATTTTCGCTTCCACTGCCCGCTTCCAAACATGGGCGATCATTGGCAGACCATGAATATCGGCCATTGGTTTTCCGGGCAGCCGGATGGATGCCATCCGGGCAGGGATAACTATAATTGTGCTGGCATTTTCAATCATCGTATTTACAGTTTTAAACTCGGGCGCGGCAAATTGCTCTACGACGCTTATACGGGTTGCGCTGCTTTCGAGAAACAATTAGTTTCCGCCCCAATTTGCATCGTCAAAAGGAACCGCTGTTCTTATGGATAGTTTTGAATTTAACAAGATCGCTGGTGCTGTATTGGGCACCGCCCTTGCCGTTTTTGGCCTGAAAGAACTTTCGGGCGCAATTTATCATGCCGATAAGCCCGAAAAACCCGGTTTCTTCATCGAAACCGCGGAAGCTGAAACCCCAGCAGCTGGTGGCGAAGTTGTCGCCGTTTCAATTGGAACACTTCTCGCAACGGCGGATGTTACCAAGGGCGCTAACAAAGCCAAGGCCTGCGGTGCTTGCCATAGCTTTGATAAAGGCGGGGCCAACAAAACCGGGCCAAACCTCTGGGAACTCGTTGAACGCAACATGGGAAGCCACGAAGGCTTTGCTTATTCGGAAGCCTTGGGCGCTAAAAAAGCGGAAAAATGGACCTATGAAGCCCTCAATGCATTCATATTAGGCCCGAAGGTTTATATCAAAGGCACCAAAATGGCCTATGCTGGCATGAAGAAGGACGCCGACCGCGCTGACCTCATTGCCTATCTCGCCAGCCTGTCGGATGCGCCAAAGCCATTCCCGGCCCCATAAAACCCACAATTATTGCGAAAATTTAACACCGATGGACCCTCCATCGGTGTTTTCTTTTATAGGTTTACATGCGTATCTAGTATGTCGAATCAAAAGTGAAGGGTAACTACTGCCATGACCAACCAGATGCTAACCGCAATAAGCCGCCGCAAGCTGCTGCAATTCGTAAGCTTCAGTCCATTGTTGTCTGGTTTTGGTGTTACAAAAGCTTCCGCCGAAGATCGCGTTTTCAAACACGCTATGACCCTCTTCACCGACATTAAATACCCCGCCGATTTCAAACACTTTGATTATGTAAATCCCGCAGCGCCTATCGGCGGAAAAGTAAGACTTTCTTCTGTTGGTTCTTTTGACAGTCTTAATCCCTATTCTATCAAAGGTGATGCTGTTGGTCTCAATGGCGTTGAAACCTTGATGACCAGTTCGCTTGATGAAGCCTCCACCGAATATGGCTTGATCGCCGAAAGCGTATGGTTCGCCGGTGACTGGTCGTCGGTGGTCTATCGCTTGCGACCAGAAGCCCGCTTCCATGATGGCAAAGCAATTACCGCCGAGGATGTTGTCTGGAGTATGACGACGCTCAAAGAAATTCACCCATTTTATCAAAGCTATTATCAAAACGTGGTCAAATCGGAAGTAACCGGCGACCGCGAAGTGACGTTTACATTCTCTGAAAAAGGCAATCGTGAACTGCCCCTCATCACCGGGCAATTGCCCGTTCTTGCCAAACACTGGTGGACCGGAAAAGATGCAAGCGGCAAAGATCGCGATATCAAGAGCTCAACCCTTGAAGCGCCTCTTGGTTCTGGCCCCTATAAAATCAGCGATGTGAAAGCCGGAGCTAGCATCACCTTGAAACGCGTACCGGATTACTGGGGCAAAGATTTAAGCATTAACATCGGCCAAAACAATTTTGAAGAAATCAGCTACACATTTTTCCGTGACGCCACTGTGGCGCTCGAAGCCTTCAAAGGCGATCAATATGATTTCCGGGTTGAAAGCTCTGCCAAAAATTGGGCCACGGCTTATGATTTCCCTGCCTTGAAAGAAGGCAAAGTCATTAAAGACGAACTCGTTTTCAAGAATGTTGATGGCATGCAATCCTGGGCCTTCAACACCCGCAGGACAAAATTCCAAGATCCACGCGTGCGACTTGCTTTCAATTTTGCCTTTGATTTTGAATGGTCAAACCAAAATCTTTTCTACGGCCAGTATCGCCGTAGCCGCAGCTATTTCAACAATTCAGAAATGGAAGCTAAGGGCCTGCCATCTCCAGAAGAGTTAGTATTACTCGAGCCACTCCGCGCGCAATTGCCGCCTGAAGTTTTCACCACGGAATACGCTAACCCCCTCAATAAAGAACCAACCGACCGCCGCAAAAACCTACGCGAGGCTTCACGGCTCTTGGCCGAGGCCGGCTGGAACGTCACGCAAGACGGGAACAAGTCCGTTCTTAAAAATGCTAAAGGTGAAAAACTCGAAGTCGAGTTCGTGCTCGATTCTCCACTTTTTGAGCGCATCGCTTTGCCGTACCAAGAACAATTGGCACTTCTCGGTATCGGTGTAAAAATCCGCACCGTGGATTCAGCGCAATATGAAGAGCTGACCAAGAATTTTGATTTTGATATTGTTGTGGGCTCATGGGGCCAGTCCCTGTCACCGGGCAACGAGCAACGCGATTTCTGGGGCAGCACCTATGCCGACAAAAAAGGCAGCCGCAATTTGGTTGGCATAAAAAACCCAGCCATTGATAAGCTGATCGATGCTGTCATTTTCGCCAAAGATCGTGATGCTTTAACCACCGCCTGCCGCGCCATGGATCGCGCTTTGATCTGGAACCATTATGTCGTCCCAATGTGGAATGCGCCATTTGACCGCGTTGCCCGTTGGGATCGCTTTGGTCGTCCTGATAAATTGCCGGATTTCGCGGTTGGTTTCCCCACAATTTGGTGGTCTGACGAAGCTAAAGTCAAAAAGATTTCGGGATAAAGTTTAGTCGATGGGTCCCTACATTCTCAAACGCTTACTGCTGATGATCCCAACGCTGTTGGGCATTATGCTGATGACATTTGCGATCATCCAATTTGTGCCCGGCGGCCCGATTGAACAAATCATTGCCCAACTTGAAGGCACAGATCAAGATGCAACTGCCCGCATCAGTGGCAATTCCGGCAATGAAGCGGGTGGCCAAGAGCAAAGCGGAACCGGCAGCGATACCGGCGGCAATTATCGCGGCAGCGAAGGCCTTGATCCCGAATTTATTAAGTCCCTCGAAAAACAATTTGGCTTCGATAAACCGCCCCATGAGCGCTTCCTGAAAATGATCATGGACTACGCCGTCTTCGATTTCGGCGATAGTTACTTCCGTGATAAACCCGTTGTCGATTTGATCATCGAAAAAATGCCAGTCTCAATTTCGCTAGGCCTTTGGCTCACCCTCATTACTTATCTGATTTCCATTCCGTTAGGCATTCGTAAAGCCGTGAAGGATGGCAGTAAATTTGATACTTGGACATCTGTGGTCATCGTCATTGGTTATGCCATTCCAAGTTTCATTCTGGCCATCATGCTGATCGTGCTTTTCGCCGGTGGCAGTTATTGGAACTGGTTCCCATTGCGGGGCTTAACCTCCGATAATTTCGAAAGCTTAAGCTGGTGGGGAAAAATCGTCGACTACGCGTGGCATTTAGCACTTCCCCTTTTTGCCATGGGCATCGGTGGTTTTGCCACAATGACATTGCTCACCAAAAATTCTTTCCTTGATGAAATCAGAAAGCAATATGTGGTGACAGCGCGCGCCAAAGGCTTGACTGAATCTCAGGTGCTTTATGGCCATGTCTTTCGCAATGCCATGTTGCTGGTGATCTCCGGTTTCCCCGGCGCATTCCTCGGTGCATTTTTCTCCGGCGCCTTGCTCATCGAAACCATCTTCTCGCTTGATGGCCTAGGTTACATGATGTTCAACGCCGCCCTCAAACGCGATTATCCCATCATGTTTGCCAATCTCTATATTTTCACATTGGTCGGATTGTTGATCAATCTGATCAGCGATCTCACCTACGTCTCCATCGATCCCCGCATCGACTTCGAATCGCGGGAAGTGTGATGGCGGCACGTTTTAAACTCACCGGATTAAACTTGCGGCGTTGGCAACTTTTCAAAGCCAATCGGCGGGGCTATTGGTCCTTATGGATTTTCAGCATACTATTTTTGGTGAGCTTGCTAGCACCTCTGATCGCCAATGATCGTCCGATCCTCGCGCAGTATAAGGGTGAACTTCTCTTCCCCAGCATCGTCGATTATCCCGAAAGCAAATTCGGTGGTTTTCTCGCCAGAACTGATTTTCGCGATCCTTTGAACATTGATGAAATCGAAGCCAATGGCTGGATGCTCTGGCCTATCGTGCGTTATACTTTTAATGGCGTGAATAAAGACCTGCCCATGGCGGCTCCATCGCCACCAGCCGGAACCCTGTCTGCTGAAATCGCTTGCGCCAAGTATCCCAAAGGCGTTGATGATTCCCAATGTGTTTCCGGCAATATGAATTGGTTAGGAACCGATGATCAAGGCCGCGACGTCATCGCAAGACTGCTTTACGGCTTTCGCATCTCGGTTGCCTTCGGTTTATTGCTCACAGTCTTTTCATCTGTCATTGGCGTTTTTGCGGGTGCTATGCAGGGTTATTTTGGTGGTTGGACTGACCTCTTATTCCAGCGCTTCATTGAGATTTGGTCTTCCATGCCAACGCTCTATTTGCTGATTATCTTGGCAGCATTTATTCAACCCTCGTTCTGGATATTGCTTTTCATTCTTGTCATTTTTTCATGGACAGGCTTGGTCGGCGTGGTGCGCGCTGAATTCTTGCGCGCGCGGAATTTTGAATATGTTAGAGCCGCAAGAGCGCTTGGCCTCTCTGATACTAAAATCATGTTCAAGCATCTCTTGCCGAATGCATTGGTGTCCACGGTCACCTTCATGCCCTTCATTGTGTCTGGCGCGGTGACTACCTTAACCTCGCTTGACTATCTCGGTTTTGGCCTCCCCCCGGGGTCCGCTTCTTTGGGCGAGCTTCTCAAGCAAGGGAAAGAAAACTTGCAAGCGCCATGGCTTGGCATTACCGGATTTTTGGTGAGCTCGGTTATGTTAACGCTCCTCGTGTTTATCGGTGAAGCAGTGCGCGATGCGCTGGATCCGCGAAAGACTTTCGCATGAGCAATTCTGATTTATTGGTCGTCAAAGACCTTTCAGTGGCCTTCGGCCAGGGCGGAAAATCAACGCTTGCCGTTGATAAAGTTTCGTTCTCTTTAAAGCGTGGCGAAACGCTAGCACTGGTCGGAGAATCTGGTTCCGGGAAATCAGTTTCGGCATTGTCTATCCTTAAGCTCTTGCCATATCCTGCCGCTTCGCACCCATCTGGCTCCGTCATGTTTAATGGCGAAGAATTACTCGATGCTGATGAGCGTGATTTACGCAAAGTGCGCGGCAACGACATCACCATGATTTTCCAAGAGCCGATGACCTCGCTCAATCCCTTGCACAGCGTTGAGCGACAAATTGGTGAAATTTTAGAACTGCATCAAGGCCTGTCCAAAGCAGATGCAAAGACACGTATCATCAGTCTACTGACGAAAGTTGGCATTCGCGATCCCGAAACCAGATTGCAGGATTATCCGCACCAACTCTCCGGCGGCCAGCGTCAACGCGTCATGATTGCTATGGCGCTCGCTAATAATCCTGATCTCCTGATTGCCGATGAACCAACCACGGCTTTAGACGTCACGGTTCAGGCGCAAATTTTGAAATTAC
>JAYUOP010000059.1:0-12140 GCA_043760745.1 Hyphomicrobiales bacterium | reverse complement strand
ATCGTAATAATTACATAAAGGCAACAAGCATGATTGATCTCCACTATTGGCCGACGCCAAACGGTCATAAGATTACGATTTTTCTCGAAGAAACAAATCTTCCTTACGCTATTCACAAAGTGGATATCGGTAAGGGTGATCAGTTCAAGCCAGAGTTTTTGGCGATTGCTCCGAACAATCGCATGCCTGCTATTGTTGATCATGCGCCTAAGGATGGAGGTGCTGCGATCAGCATTTTCGAGTCTGGTGCAATCCTCCAATACCTCGCTGAAAAGACCGGCAAGTTTTTACCAGCAGACGTTCGCGGCCGCGCTGAAACCATGCAATGGTTATTTTGGCAAATGGGAGGCCTTGGCCCAATGGCCGGCCAAAATGGTCACTTCAATGTCTATGCACCCGAAAAAGTGCCCTATGCCATTGAGCGTTACACCAAAGAAACCACACGACTTTATAGCGTGTTGAACAAGCGCTTGGCTGACCGAGAATTTATGACTGGCGAATATTCCATTGCTGATATGGCGTCATATCCATGGATTGTGCCATTTGAAAATCATAAGCAAAAATTGGAAGATCATCCCCATTTGCTGCGCTGGTTTAACGCGATCAAGGCACGGCCGGCGGTGGTGAGAGCCTATGCGCACGCCGCGCCAGCAAAACCAATAACCGATGAAGAGCGCAAAGTGCTCTTTGGCCAAGACGGTAAATAATAGAAAGGGGACAGTTTACTTTTGTTAGAAATGAGACGTTTTCTCGAGGCTTTCAACAAAAGTAAACTGTCCCCTTTCTTTGCCCCGCAGTTCGTTCAAAATATGAGCGAACAATGCAGTCAAAACCACAGTTCCGCCGATCAAGGTATAAACGCCCGGTGTCTCACTAAACATTAGCCACACCCAAAATGGCGTGAGTGGAACTTCCAGTGCTGCAAGCAATGTGGCCTCCGCTGCCGGAATGCGCCAGGAACCCAACGTGTAAAAAATCAGTCCCGCCGCATTTTGCGAAATTCCAAATGCCGCGATCAATAACAAATCTTGGGACGACACACCCATTGGGGTTGCAAACCAAAAACAGAATAATGAACAAAGCCAAGCCGAGCCCGCCATCGCCGGAAGCATCGGGACTTCAGCATGCCGCCGCAACAAAACCGAAAACCCCGCCATGCACAATGTCATGGCCAGCGCTAATAATTTACCAAACATTGAGCCGCCCCAATCGCTGCCCGCCATCATAATGGCAACGCCAATCAGTGCTACCATGGATGCAATCAACGTGGAGCGCGATGTGCGTTCGCCAATCGTAAGATACGCCAAGCCAGCCGTAATAAAGGGCACAGTGGCATAAATCACCATAGCGTCCGCAACGGATGTGTAACGCAAGGAACCAATGCCGGTGATCATGCCAGCTGCCGACAGCAAGGCAACCGCCAATGATGGCCAGCCAAATTTCCGCAATGCCGCCATCGCGCCGCGTTGCTCAATAATCAGGAAACATATGAATACGGCCGTTCCGGAAAACAGCCCGCGCCAAAACAGCATGGTCATGAGATCGGCTTCGATTGAACGCGTGAAAATCCCGGCGGACGACCAAGAAAGTGCCGCCATAGCGGTCAGAAAAAGTCCAATACGATGTTGGCGAATAGCTGGGTTTTGCATACCCTCGTCTTACGTCCGTTTGCGTTGTGCCGCTAGATCGTAAACGGCATAGCAACCCTGTTTCAAGCGTATCCCTTGACGGATCACGCGTAATCAAGCATTTAAGAACAATGAACACGCCCCGCACCATTTGCTGCATTATTATTAGAAACTAGCATATTCCGCTGGCTGGGCGCCGCTTTACCAAAATCATCGATAAGCTGCTCCCGGGCCGGATCAAAACCCTTGGAGAGACGACCCCGATGAGCTTGACCCTTTACAATACATTGACCCGCCAAAAAGAACCGTTCACCCCGATCGATTCTCAAAACGTGCGCATGTATGTCTGCGGTCCCACAGTTTATGACTTTGCCCATATCGGCAATGCGCGGCCTGTCATTGTTTTTGATGTGCTCTATCGGTTGCTCCGCCATCTTTATGGTGAAAGCGCAGTAACTTATGTTCGCAATATCACCGACGTAGATGACAAAATAAACGCGAGAGCATTGCGCGATTTCCCCAATCTTCCGCTCAACGAAGCAATTGCCAAAGTCACAGCAAAAACCGCCGACCAATTTCAAGCTGATGCCCGCGCATTGGGCTGCCTTGATCCAACCGTTCAACCTCGCGCCACGGATAACATCGCCGGCATGATCGAAATGATCAGTACACTGATTAAAAAGGGCAACGCATATACTGCTGCTGGCGAAGTCTTGTTCGATATCGCCTCAATGAAAGACTACGGCGGCCTATCTAATCGCAAGCTTGAGGACCAACAAGCCGGTGCCCGCGTTGCCGTCGAAGCGCACAAAAAAAGCCCCGGCGATTTCGTGCTTTGGAAATTATCTAGCGCTGATGAACCCGGCTGGGACAGCCCATGGGGTCGCGGTCGCCCCGGTTGGCACATCGAATGCAGCGCCATGAGCAAGCGCTATCTTGGCGAAGTTTTTGACATCCATGGCGGTGGCTTGGACTTAATCTTCCCGCACCACGAAAACGAAATCGCCCAATCAAGATGTGCGCACGGGTCAGACGTTATGGCAAACGTCTGGATGCATAATGGTTTCTTACAAGTCGAAGGACAGAAAATGTCCAAGAGCTTGGGGAATTTTGTGACGATAGCCGACGTGCTCAAAGATTGGCCCGGCGAAGTAGCAAGGTTCAACATGCTGCGTACACATTACCGCCAACCGATTGATTGGACTTTGGGAAGTCTGCAAGAAAGTGCCAACACGTTGAAAGTCTGGTCAAATAATGTAGCGAACGTTGATGCAAGCGACATTGATCACGAGGTATTTACAGCCCTTTGCGATGATCTAAACACCCACACGGCCTTTACCCGCTTGCATCAGCTCAACAAAACGGGTGCATATTCAGAACTTAAAGCCTCGTTGGATTTGCTTGGTTTTTTACTCTCAACAAACGACCAGTCAAACGCAGTTGATGACACGCTGGTTTCCAATTTTATCACCGCCCGTCTTGCGGCGCGCTCTGCAAAAGATTGGAAAGAGTCGGATCGCATCCGTGATGAGCTGGATGCGATGGGTGTGGCGATCAAAGATAACAAAGACGGTACCACAAGTTGGGAAGTTAAGAGATGATGGCGCGCAACCCCTCATCCGTCGCTGCGCGCCACCTTCTCCCGCAAGGGGAGAAGGAAGATTCGAGCGCTTTACTTCCTTCTCCCCTTGCGGGAGAAGGTGGCAGCCGAAGGCTGACGGATGAGGGGTTTGCCAAACAACAAGCAAAGCGCTTACGAAAAGAAATGACTTATGCCGAGCGCAGTCTCTGGAAAGCACTACGAGATCGTCGTTTTGAAAATTACAAGTTCCGCCGCCAAGTGCCAATCGGGAAATACATCGCTGACTTTGCTTGCCTGTCGCACAAACTCATCGTTGAAGTTGACGGCAGTCAACATGAGGGATCAGCTACCGACATCATCCGCGATGCTTGGCTCAGCGCCCAAGGTTTCAAAATCTTGCGGATCTCGAATAGAGAAATGCTACTCGATTTAGATGGTGCGCTGTTTTCAGTTTTGGCAGCGTTAGAGAATAGGAACACAATTTCATGACCCGCGAACGCATCAGCCTATTTGACACTACCCTTCGCGATGGTCAGCAAACGCCGGGGATTGATTTTTCGCTGGATGATAAATTGGTCATTATTGATTTGTTGGATCAACTTGGGCTGGACTATATCGAGGGGGGTTATGCCGGCGGTAATCCGACCGACATCGCGCTGTTCAGTGAAGCACGCAACACGAAAGCCACGTTCACGGCCTTCGGTATGACCAAGCGGGCAGGGCGTTCTGCCGCTAATGATCCTGGATTGCAAACTCTTCTTCAGGCCAAAACTCCAGCTGTTTGTTTCGTCGCCAAGTCTTGGGACTATCATGTTCGCGTAGCACTCGGCTGCACCAATGAAGAAAACTTGGAGAGTATCACCGAGTCAGTGACTACGGCCAAAGCAGCTGGCCGCGAAGTGCTCGTCGATTGCGAACATTTCTTCGACGGCTTCAAAGCCAATCCTGATTACGCCACCACTTGCGCCAAAACAGCATTTGACGCTGGTGCGCGTTGGGTGGTTTTATGCGATACCAATGGCGGAACATTGCCACACGAAATCAGCGAAATCGTCCGTACAATGACGAAAACAATTCCAGGCGCCAACCTCGGCATTCATGCCCATAATGATACCGGACAAGCCGTTGCCAATTCTTTGGCCGCAGTTGAAGCCGGAGCACGTCAAATTCAAGGCACGCTCAACGGTATCGGCGAGCGCTGTGGCAATGCAGATCTGGTCACCATCATGGCAACGTTGGTTTTAAAACCTGCGTATAATTCAAAATATAAGACTGGTGTAACGCCTGAAGCACTGACCGAATTGACCCATGTTTCGCGCAGTTTTGACGAGTTGCTAAACCGCGCACCAAATGCGCAAGCGCCCTTTGTCGGGAAGTCGGCATTCGCTACAAAAGCCGGCATTCACGCTTCCGCTTTGGCCAAGGAGCCGGAGACTTACGAACACGTGCCACCTGAAACGATCGGCAACCGCCGCCGGATTTTAGTGTCTGATCAGGCCGGAAAATCAAATCTGATTGCTGAGCTTAATCGCATTGGGCTTGGCGTGGACAAAGCTGATCCGCGCCTCGATGCGCTTTTGCGCGAAGTAAAAGAAAAGCAAACTTTGGGCTATGCCTATGATGGCGCTGACGCTTCGTTCGAGCTTCTGGCGCGGCGCACCTTGGGCACGGTTCCGCATTACTTCGATGTCTTGTCCTTCCGCGTCATCGTGGAGCAGCGCGACGGCGAAATGCTATCCGAGGCTGTCGTCAAAGTGAAGGTTGATGGCGAGACGTATATCAATGCTGGCGAAGGTAATGGACCGGTAAACGCGCTAGATGTCGCTTTGCGCAAAGACCTCGGCAAATTCCAACGCTATATCGATGATATGGAACTCGTCGATTTCAAAGTACGCATCCTCAATGGCGGCACGGGCGCAACCACTCGCGTGTTAATCGAAAGCCGCGACAAAGCTGGTGAGCGTTGGTTCACAGTTGGCGTTTCTGCAAATATTGTTGAAGCTTCATTCCAAGCCCTCGTTGACGCCATCACATTTAAACTTGTGCGGGCTGGCGTCGCGGCGTGAGCCATGCTTGCAACACGTATAGTCTATGACTTCGCCGGGTTTGCTAAAACATTCACCCGCAGATAAACCGCATCAATGACGACGATAAAATCAAACTACAGTTCCGAGCAAATCGGCGTGACTTACGCTGTCATCGCACATTTGTTTTGGGGCGGCATGGCGGTTTACTTTGGTTTGCTGCGCCATATCTTGCCCATGGAAATAGCGATAAATCGCGGGCTTTGGTCCTTACCAGTGGCAGTCGTACTGGTGTGGTGGATGGGGCAATTTCCTGAGGTAAAGGCGATCCTGAAATCGCCACGCAATGTCGGAATTCTTGCACTCACCAGTACAATAATCGTGTTCAATTGGACATTCTATATATGGTGCATCAAGAATGGCCACACGCTGGACGCCAGCTTGGGATATTTCATTAATCCATTGCTGAATGTTGTTGCGGGTTTTTTCTTTCTCGGTGAACGTTTCAACCGTTTGCAAATTGCCGCTCTGACATTGGCTTTGATCGCGGTCATCATTCAAACCATAGCGACGGGCGTTTTCCCGTTTATTGGCTTAGCACTCGGCGGCAGCTTTTGTATCTATGGTCTATTGCGGAAGAAAATTTCAGCTGGTCCAGTGCCCGGATTTTTCGTTGAAGTCTTGCTGATTGCGCTACCCCTTTTCGCGATCGAAATGTGGTTAGCCAATCAAGGCCTCACCAAATTCGGCGGCACAACATTTGACACATTAATGCTCATTGGCTGCGGGGGACTAACCTCGGGCGCACTCATTTTCTTTGCCGCTTCGCTTAAGCGTTTGCGATATTCCACCGCCGGCATGCTTCAGTATATTTCGCCATCATTGGTTTTTCTTACGGCAGTTTTTATTTTTCACGAACCCCTCGATAAATGGAAAATGCTGTCCTTCGCAATTATTTGGATTGCCCTCATCATCTACTCAATTTCGGCGTTGCAAGAAGAACGCGCCAAAAAATCTGCTTAAAGTTTTCCGCGCAGAACGGCCAAGGGAACATGCTCACGCGTGTTAGCTTTGCGGAATTGATAAGCTGGAACCACTTCGGACGCGAATTCCACAACATCAGTACGCACCTCTAAACCTTCACGAATAAATTGCTCGGTGCGCATGTGATCGATCAAAGTGAGATAAGGATTCCAAAAGCCGTCTACATTGCAAATGATGATTGGTTTTTGGTGTTGGTCAAGTTGCGCCCAGGTTGAAATCTCAGTCAACTCTTCTAATGTGCCGATACCACCGGGCAGCGCGACAAAGCCCGTTGAATGTTGAAACATCGCCATTTTGCGTTCATGCATATTTTGGGTGACAATGAGTTCGTTAACACCTTCCAGCATACGCTCGCGCGCCACCAGAAATTCTGGAATGATCCCGGTCACATGACCACCATTGTCCAAAACCGTGCGCGCGACTTCACCCATTAATCCAATATTGCCGCCACCATAAACTAAGCCAATGTCAGCCTCCACCATGGCTTCGCCGAGCGCCCGGGCCGCCGCCATATAAGCCGGCGTTTTGCCGGGGCCAGAGCCGCAATAAACACAAAGGCGATGTTCAGGTGCTTTCACAGTTTTTCCTCAAAGTTGGTATGGCTGGGCAATTGTGGCAGATTCTTTACTTGCTACCTTACAAAATCCACGCTTGATGACTATTTCATAACAGAATCGTTTTGCCACGTGGCAATTATCTGAAGAAACGGCGGCTATAATCATGAAATTTAATCCACTTTACGTGTTTTCCGGATTGGTCGTAGCAGCGGCCACTACACTTGGCGCGATTACTTTGAAGCCAGATTTGTTAGCGAAAGTGCCTGTTGCGGTGAGCATACCTATAGCGGAAACTAAACCGCCTGAAGTCGTTGTACCAGCGCCCGTGGTCGAAGTAGTGCCAGAAACCAAAGTGGCCATCTCAACCCCGGAGGCCGTTCAAGCGCCAGTTACTGTCATTGAAAATGCGGTCCGAGCCGCAAATCCAGAGGCCCCAAGTTTTGATACCGTTCGCATTGAAGCTGATGGCGAAGCGGTTATTGCGGGCTCGGCTCAACCTAATGCTGAAGTGACCATCAAGCGCGATGACGTGGTGATCGGAACCGCCACTGCCAACAAAGAAGGCGCATTCGTTTTGATTCCCGATCAGCCCTTGGCGAGTGGCACTGGCGCACTTTCTTTAGAAACAACCGTGAATAACAAAGTTGTAACTTCAGAGGACACGATTGCAGTTGTCATTGCGCCGAAAGCGGAAACCCAGGCGGTTGTGGCGTTGATAAAACCGGATCAGCCAACAAAAATTATTCAAGCGCCAAAGGCCGAAAATTTGGGGCCTGCCAAAACCGTGCAACTTGATGCGGTCGATTATGACACCGAAGGCGCCATTATTTTTTCCGGTCGTGGCGCACCTGAAGCAACGGTGCGGTTTTATGTCGATAATGGTTTGGTCGGCGAAACCAAAGCAGACCAAATTGGCAAATGGTCATTCGCAGCGGCAAACCCGATAGCGGCCGGTCAGCACGTTTTGAGAGCTGATGCGTTGGCCGCAGATGGCAAAGTGCAAAGCCGCGTTGAGCTCCCATTCTTCCGTGAGGAAGTTGCCAAACTTGTCGTCGCTACGCCAGCAGTTGAACCTGAAAAAATCGGCACAGCGCTCGCAAACGATGCTGCAGTTCCAAGCCGGATAATTATTCAACCCGGCCACAACTTGTGGAAACTGTCGCGTCAGATTTATGGCAAAGGTAAACGCTTCACAGTCATCTATGCCGCCAACAAGGATCAGATTCGTGATCCTGCCATGATTTTCCCTGGTCAGATTTTATTGACCCCAACAGCGACTGAGTAATCTAAATGAGCAAAATGCCAGTCGGCCACACCTCTCCAGCGGGTGCTGAAGGCGATCAATGGAAAAACCTAAAAGGCTTGTTGCCATATATGTGGCCAAAGGATAGGCCTGATCTAAAGTTGCGGGTCGTTCTTGCGATGATTGCTCTCGTGATCGCCAAAGTTATTACGGTTTTAACACCATTCTCTTTCAAGTATGCGACCGACACGCTAACGGCCACGCAAAATGCAGCCGTGATCGCCTTCACAGTTCCGTTGTTCTTTGTCCTCGCTTATGGCTTTGGTCGCATCATGATGGTGGTGTTAGCGCAAATCCGCGATGCGATTTTTGCCAAAGTTGGCCAGCGCGCAGTGCGCGAACTTTCAATCAAAACTTTCCGCCATCTGCATGCGCTATCCCTCAAGTTTCATCTTGAGCGGCGTACTGGCGGCCTTGCGCGGATTATTTCGCGTGGCACGTCTGGCATTGATACTGTGCTCCGATTTTCGTTGTTCAATACACTCCCTACGGCCCTTGAAATCGCTTTGGTCGCAGGCGTTCTCGCGTGGAGCTTCGGCTGGCTATATGCCGTTGTCATTTTGGCCATGGTGTTTTGTTACCTTTGGTTCACGTACTCTGCCACAGAATGGCGCATCAATATTCGCCGCGCCATGAACGATGCCGATACCGATGCAAACACCAAAGCAATCGATAGTTTGCTGAATTTTGAAACGGTAAAATACTTTGGCAATGAAGAACATGAAGCCACGCGTTTTGATGCCTCTATGCTGCGCTACGAAAAAGCAGCTATCAAAACTTGGGTGTCTCTCGCAATATTGAACGCTGGCCAAACCATTATCTTCACGATAGGCCTGACGATCGTAATGGCGATGTCCGCATTTGCAATTTATGAAAAAACTGCCACCATCGGTGACTTTGTCATGATCAATGCGCTGATGATCCAGCTTTACATGCCGCTGAATTTCATCGGTTCGTCCTATCGCGAAATCAAGCAAGGCCTCATAGACGTCGAAGGCTTGCTCAACCTGTTAGAGGTCAACGCGGAAATCAAGGACCTTCCCGGCGCTGTCGAATTGCAAAAAGGCGCAGGCCACGTTTCCTTCAAAAATGTAAGCTTTGCCTATGATGCGGAACGACCCATCCTGAAAGATATCTCATTTGAAATTCCAGCGGGCCATACGGTGGCAATCGTCGGTCCATCCGGTGCTGGCAAATCTACAATATCGCGACTGCTCTATCGCTTCTATGAACTAACTGGCGGACAAATCTTAGTGGATGGCCAAGATGTCACCAAAGTCACCCAGAAATCGCTCAGGGCAGCCATTGGCATGGTGCCACAAGACACTGTGCTGTTTAACGATACAATCCACTATAATATTCAGTATGGTCGTCCTGACGCTTCTGAGGCCGATGTCATCGAAGCCGCAAAAATGGCTCAGATCCATGACTTCATCGAAAGCCTCCCAAAGAAGTATGACGCACTCGTCGGAGAACGTGGGCTAAAACTATCCGGCGGCGAAAAGCAACGCGTGTCGATCGCCCGGACCATTCTGAAGGGGCCGCCAATCCTCGTGCTCGATGAAGCAACCTCGGCGCTTGACACTTTCACCGAGCAAGAAATCCAAGATAGCTTGCGCCGCGTTTCCAAAGACCGCACGACACTCGTCATCGCCCACCGCCTTTCAACCGTCGTCGATGCCAACGAAATTATTGTTTTAGAAAAAGGCGTGATTGCAGAGCGTGGTACGCATGCCGGTCTCCTCCGCAAAAAAGGCCTCTACGCCCGCATGTGGAACCGCCAACAAGAAGCCGATGAAGCCCGCAAACGCCTAGCCGCGAATCTAGACGAGCGCGGGCTATCAGCCGAGGCATTGGCGCTGCTGAAGAAGTAAAAATCACCTCTCCCGCTTGCGGGAGAGGATAGCCCAGCGTAGCCTTTTGGCGAAGTCGGGCAGGTGAGGGCCCTTCGCACGCGTTGCCGCCCTTTATGTTTTAAAATTCCGAGAACCTAATCTTTCCCCCGTAGCGGGGGAGGTGGCGCAAAGCGACGGAGTGGGGGCCTGTCGGTACCAACCTCGCAAAAGCACTTGACAATCGTTCCTTATTTGTTCTATTCCGGAATGAAGGAGAACACACCGCCCCCATGGACTGGACCCGCGCAGTTGAAATCAACCGTCTCGCACTCATAAGAGTGGTCACAGAGATTTATGCGCTGCTGGGCATTGTCAGCGGTCTCACAATTGAGCGCATGTTGCGGCCTGCGGAATCTGCTTTGCGCCGCCTTATTGTCATTGCGGCGCATGACTTGGTTGCGAAACCAATTGCATCGCGTCCCATGCCAAAAGGTCTCGTGATTGCGCGCAAAAGCTCTGGCCGGAAATCATTTCAGCTCTTTGACCGCCGCAAGAATTTTGGTTTCATCACGCCGGGAAATCCACTCATGGTGATGGTGAAAACTTACACCAACAATCCCAATAATCCATTCGATCAAATGTATCTGTCAAAACCAAAAGCCACCCCAACCACCAATCACATCGCCCATCGCCTTGACGCCTTCAAACACGCGCTTGAAACAATCCCTGCCCAAGCCATCCGCTTGGTGCGCTGGAAAGCTAAGCGCGAGGCTATGGCGAAACCAAAATTTACAAATCCCCTTCGTCCCGGTCGCCCGCCCGGCCACCGCCAAAAACCCAAACTTTCAGTCGATTACATTCTCAGAGAATGCCACTGGTTAGCGTGTGATATAGAGCTCAGAAATTCGTCTTAGGCAGACCCCACAAAAAAGTCATCGCCACCCCCGTCAAGGTTACCAATCCCTGAATCAATCTTTTCGTAATCATATGAAAAAACGGGGTGTTAAGCCTGCTTCATCAAATGGTTCAAATACGCGCTAAATTTCCTGAAAATTCGATGCAAATTTGTATCTGATTCCATTTTGTTTACTTCTGAGGCGCTTAAGTGAGCCATCTACGGTGTGTCGTAGAGTTTGCGGAATTCATAACGGGTTCAGCAAAGAAAACAGGGACACGCAAAGACTGTCAGGTGGAACTAGGCGGTCGTGCGTATTGTAAATTGGGGAAGAGTCAAATGAAAGTAACAACATTGGAAAGCGTCGCTGGTTGCAGCGTCGAAGAAACACTCGGCGTCGTCCGGGGAACATCGATGTGGTCGCACCGCATCTCTAAAAACAGCTACGGCGGTCTTCGTGGCCTAAGCTACACAGGTAGCGCTGATATGGACCAAGGTCTGACAACTGGCCGTGAAAAAGCCGAAGCCAGCATGCAGGCGCAAGCCAAAGCAATGGGTGCAAACGCCATTATTGGCATGCGCATTGAGATCGTGGATTTGGGGAGTGGCTCATATGCTATGACCGCCACGGGAACTGCTGTAATGACGCAGCGCTTGCCAATGGCAACGCCTGCCTTCCAAATGGCCGCAAATGATGATGATGCTGTCGTTCTGCCATTTATGATGGCGGCAAATAGCTATCAAGGTTCAAGCCTCCGCCACTAAGTTTTAAAGAGCCAATTATGGGCCGCTGCTGATTAAAGATTGGCGGCGGCCCAATCATATTGATTTTCTCGTAAAATCGACTAGATCAATGTGATGTCTATAATTACCAGCATTACATCATCTTTTGCCCCCATTCATCGGGAGGGCTGGCGCTTCGTTGCAATTTTTGCAGCGGTCACGCTTTTTTTGTTTTGGGTAGGCTTATCGCCGCTCGCGTGGGTTGGCGTAATCCTCACCGCATGGTGCGCTTATTTCTTTCGTGATCCTGAACGCGTAACGCCACTTGATCCATCCCTAGTTGTTTCGCCGGCCGATGGGCGCGTCAGTGCGATTGAAAAAGTAATCCCACCGCCAGAGCTTGACTTGGACCGCGTTCCAACAACCCGCATTTCGGTATTTATGAATGTCTATGATGTGCATGTGAACCGCTCGCCCGTTGAAGCCCGCATCACCCATCTCGCATATGTGCCGGGCGCTTTTCTCAATGCGGAGTTGGATAAAGCAAGC
>JAYUOP010000058.1:0-37652 GCA_043760745.1 Hyphomicrobiales bacterium | reverse complement strand
TGATGTGGTAAATCACCGATGGCGCAGTGGTGATAATATCCACATTGAATTCGCGCTCAATGCGCTCGCGGGTAATCTCCAAATGCAAGAGGCCTAAGAACCCACACCGGAATCCAAAGCCGAGAGCAGCCGACGTTTCCATTTCAAAAGAGAAGCTCGCGTCATTCAGCCGCAAGCGCCCCATGGCTTCGCGAAGATCTTCAAACTTGGCGGCGTCTACGGGAAAGAACCCAGCAAACACGACAGATTGCGCTTCTTTAAAATCAGGCAAAGCTTCCGCAGTTGGATTACGCTCATCGGTAACCGTATCGCCAACCCGCGTATCGGCCACTTCTTTAATCGCCGCCGTAAAGAATCCGATTTCGCCCGGTCCCAAACTGGCCACAACCTCTTTCTTCGGACGCGACACGCCAACCCGCTCGATGAGATAAGAACCACCGGTTCCCATCATCCGCACACGCATACCCTTTTTCAATTCACCATCATTGATGCGAACCAGAACAACCACGCCAAGATATGAATCATACCAGCTATCAACCAGCAGCGCTTTCAACGGCTTATCGCGGTCCCCCTTCGGCGGCGGTAAGCGGGTGACAATCGCTTCCAAAACATCCGGCACACCAAGCCCGGTCTTCGCCGAAATCATCACAGATTGCGAAGCGTCAATGCCGATCACATCTTCAATTTGCAGCATCACGCGCTCTGGCTCAGCGGCTGGCAAATCAACCTTATTGAGAACCGGCACGATCTCATGGTTATTGGCAATTGCTTGATACACATTCGCCAGCGTCTGCGCTTCCACACCTTGGCTTGCATCGACTACCAGCAAAGATCCTTCGCAGGCCGCCAGCGAACGCGAAACTTCATAAGCAAAGTCGACGTGTCCCGGCGTGTCGATCAAATTCAACACATAATTTTTGCCATCCTTGGCTTTGTAATCCAAACGAACCGTGTTTGCTTTAATGGTAATGCCGCGTTCGCGCTCTAAATCCATCGAATCCAAGATTTGATCGACCATTTCGCGGTCGCTCACAGCACCACACAGTTGGATCAAACGATCCGCCAGCGTCGACTTGCCGTGGTCAATATGGGCAATAATGGAAAAATTTCGGATGTTCGCAATATCTATCATGATGCGGCGGTGTTTGGCATTGGTAAGCCTAATGGTCAAGGGCGGCGTATCGCTGCACTAGCGCCGTGGTTTTGGCTTTACTGGGGTTGCCGTCATCGGGTCTTCCGGCCAAGAATGTTTCGGGTAGCGCCCGCGCAATTCGGAGCGCACATCAGGATAGCCATTGGTCCAAAATGTTTCGAGTGATTTGGTCACAGCGAGCGGGCGGCCAGCGGGCGAGAGCAGTTCAATACGAAGCTGCGCGCGGCCACCCGCAATCGAAGGCGTTTTGGCGAGGCCAAACATTTCTTGCAAGCGCACCCGCAAAACAGGGTCGCCATCCGTGTTATAATCAATTTTGATCTCAGATCCCGAAGGCACAATAATCCGGCGCGGCGCAAGAATGTCCATTTGGCGCTGCAAATCATAAGGCACCATTGCCTTGATGATTGTTGTCATATCCAGCCCTGCCAAATGGTTTCTGCGGCTCATGCCCGCAAGATAAGGCGAGAGCCAATCTTCAAGCGTCTTTGTCAAATTATTATCGGATAAATCTGGCCATTCCTGATCGGGAAAAAGCCTGCCTAAGAATTTAACCTGCGCGCAAAACCGCGTGGTTTCATCCGTCCACGGAAGAACGGCTAAGCCCATCGCGCGAACACCCGCAGTCATACCGTCAATAATCAGTGCCGGATCAACATCGGCCAAAGGCTTTTCTTCCAAAACCAATGCGCCAAGTTTTCTCACCCGCATCGTATTGACGATCTGCGTTTTCGCATCCCACGTCACATTGGCAATCGTCGTAATCGTATGCGAAAAATACTGATCAATCTCCGCGCGGGTTAGCGCCGCACATAAGAATATTTTTTGATCCCCCGCTGCACCATCCGTTGTGGCCACCGCAAAATATTCAGATTTCGCCAATGCATCATGCTCCGGTAAAACCGCACCACCACCACCGGACATCCGGTAGCGCCGTTCGCCACCGCGTCTTTGTGCAATGCGGTCAGGCCAAGCAAGTGCCACCAACACACCCTCGCCGATGTCTGCGCTATCCTCCGCAAACCCTTGTGCAATTTGTTTTGTCGCCGCTTGAATGCGGGACTTGGCCGTGCCCCGAATGCCCAGTAATCGTGTGGCAATATTCGTACCCGCGTCACGTCCCTGCCCATCGCGCTCTGATAAAAATGCAGCAAGCTCCGCCGCAGCGCGACCCGCGCCCAAAGCTTCACCCTTGACGACCATATGGGCCAATCGTGGATGCAGTGGCATTTTCACCATTGTTCGGCCCATCGCCGTAATTGCTGGAGCAATGGCCTCAAGACTTGCCAGCAAATCACGCGCTTGTGCAAAGCTGCCCGGCGGCGGCGCATCGAGCCACCGCAAAGCCTTTGTCTCTGCCACCCCCCAAGCCGCAAGCTCGAGAGCGAGTGGCGTTAAATCACCGACCAAAATTTCCGGCGCGTCATGGGCAAAAAGCCCCCGCGTTTCTTCCTCGGGCCAAAGCCGGTAACACACCCCAGGACCAAGCCGTCCCGCCCGCCCACGCCGCTGATCGGCCGACGCAACACTCACCCGCAAGGTTTCCAAACTGGTCATGCCAGACGCCGCATCAAAACGGGGGCTGCGCTTAAAGCCCGTATCAATAACCGTGCTAATGCCCTCTATCGTCAAACTGGTTTCAGCAATCGTCGTGGCTAAAACTATTTTTCGCAGCCCAATAGCAGGCGCTTGTAGAGCCAAGTCTTGTTCAGCAAATCCCATGGCGCCAAACAAAGGATAAACCTCTACCCCCTTCGGCAAAGCCAAAGCGTTTAAATCATTCTCAACCCGCCGAATTTCGGACTCGCCCGGAAGGAACACCAAAATGCTTCCCGCCGTTTCGCGTAAAGCAACCTGCACAGCTTTAACGGCATCAGCAGCAATACTCCGGCGATCCGCCTTACCCAAGTAGCGCGTCTCCACCGGGAACATCCGGCCCACTGTTGAAACAATTTTCGCACCACCTAAATGCGCTGCAATTCCTGTCGCATCAATCGTCGCTGACATAATGAGAATGCGTAAGTCATCGCGCAGCCCGGCTTGCATATCAAGCGTCAACGCCAGCCCCAAATCGCCATCCAAACTGCGTTCATGAAACTCATCAAAAATGATAAGACCAACGTCGGAGAGTTCAGGATCGTTTTGCAAACGCCGTGTCAAAATTCCTTCGGTGATCACCTCAATGCGGGTGCGCGCTGATACCTTACGCTCCAGCCGAACCGTATAACCCACCGTCTCGCCAAGTGCCTCACCAATGGTTTCCGCCATCCGCTTCGCCGCCGCGCGCGCTGCCAAGCGCCTAGGCTCTAGCATCAGGATTTTCTTGTCCCCAAGCCATGATGCGTTCAAAAGCCCAAGCGGAACCCGCGTGGTCTTCCCGGCTCCCGGCTCGGCCACCAAAATTGCCGACGACTTTTCAGCTAAAGCCGAAGCAAGGTCCGGGATAACCGCATCAACGGGAAAATTCATGCGCCCATGGGGGATTAGCGCCCGGCCGCGAACAGGTTATTGCTGCTGCCGCCGCTGCAAAAGCTGCTGCTTTTTCTAACGTGGCTTGATCGATCACGCTCAGTTTTTTCTTATTCAGAACTTTTGCCAAGCGCAACGCACCAAGGAAACCGGCAGTGAATGTGTCGCCTGCACCAACCGTATCGGCAACCTCAACTTTGACCGCTGGCTGCACGAAACTGAAGCGTGCCGTATAAATCTCAACGCCATCGCCGCCCTTGGTAATGGCAACAATTTTTGGTCCAAGCTTCAACCATTTCTTGGCTGCTGCCTTAAGATCAGATTTCCCCGTCATCCATTTCACATCTTCATCAGATATTTTCAAAATATCGGTCATAGCAATCATGCGATTGATGCGTTTCAAATACGGTCCCTTCGCTTTGATCAGACTTGGCCTAATATTGGGATCAAGGGAAATCACGCGGGTTTTGGCTTCGCGTTTCATCAGGGCTTCGTAAGTGGCGCCACCGGGTTCGGGAATCAAACTGATCGAGCCAAAATGCAAAGCGGAAACCTTTGGCAACAGTTTCGGCAAATCTTTCTTGGTCAGCATTTGCCCCGCTGAATTATCATCAAAGAATGAATAGCGCGCATGACCATTGGTGAGCTTCACAAAGGCCAGCGTCGAAGGCTTATCCCAGACTTTTGTGTAGCGCAGGTCAACATGGCTTGTTTTCAAACCTTCTTGCAAACTATCTCCAAAAAAATCAGTCGATATGCCGCTAAAGAATCCAACAGTTTCGCCCATTCGGCCTAAAGCTATTGCTGTGTTAAATACCGATCCGCCATTGCATGGTAAATAACCCGCATGGCCTTCGGCAGTTTGCAGTGGTAAAAAGTCGATAAGAGCTTCGCCGCAACATACTATCATTTTAGACCCCTCACTTTTCAGCGTTCATATTCTTGTCTTGACGCGAATGCAATAAATCACGTGGCTTGAATTAAAACAGCTGCGGTTGCAAACCAATAGTTGAGCGTGTAAACGGCGCAAACATAAATCTGATGAGCGTACCTCAAGTTTAGGATACCCGAAAATGACCGCCCGCATAATTCCCGTTGATCCCTTTGATATCGTCGTCTTTGGCGCAACTGGTGACCTGTCCCAGCGCAAGTTATTGCCAGCTTTGTTTCATCGTGATGAACAGGGGCAAATTCCCAATGAGGCGCGTATCATTGGCACCTCGCGCCGGGCCATGAGCACTGATGAATTCAAAGCTTTAGCACTCAAAGCGATCGAGACCTATGTCAGTGCCGACTTGCGGACAACAGATATGGTGGCGCGGTTTTTGGGCCGCTTGAGTTATGTGGCTGCTGAGGCGGCGCTCGAAGAAGGCTGGGTAAATCTTGAAGCCGCTCTTAAAGGTTCTGAAAATCGTATTCGGGTATTTTATCTAGCTGTAGGCCCTGATCTCTTTGGTGGCATTTGTGAGCGCCTCGGCAGCCATAATTTGGTGACACCCCTGACGCGTGTTGTCATAGAAAAACCGGTCGGCAAAAGTGGTGAGTCAGCCAAGGCGCTGAACGATGCGATTGGTAAAGTTTTCCCAGAACCCAGCATTTACCGCATCGATCATTACCTTGGCAAAGAGACCGTTCAAAATCTGATGGCTTTACGCTTTGCCAATGCTCTCTTTGAGCCCATTTGGAATGCCGCCCATATTGATCATGTGCAGATTACCGTGTCGGAAACTTTGGGCGTTGAAGGCCGCGCTGGCTACTACGATACCGCCGGAGCGCTGCGTGATATGGTACAAAACCACATGCTCCAGCTCTTATGTCTGGTGGCTATGGAACCACCAACCTCGATGGAGGCCAATGCCGTCCGCGATGAAAAGCTGAAGGTTTTAAAATCGCTTAAACCCATTGCTTCTGAGCAAATGGCAAGTCGCACCGTGCGCGGTCAATATCGCGCTGGCGCATCGGCCACTGGCGCCGTCACAGGCTATCTCGAAGAGCTCGGTAACACCACATCTAAAACCGAAACCTTTGTCGCCCTGAAAGCCGAGATTGGCAATTGGCGCTGGAATAATGTGCCGTTTTATTTGCGCACAGGAAAGCGGCTAGAGCAGCGCGTCTCCGAAATCGTGGTGCAGTTCCGCCCGATTCCCCATTCTGTCTTTAGCGAAAGTGCCGGACCGCTCGAAAGCAATCGCTTGGTGATCCGCTTACAGCCTGATGAAGGCGTGAAACTCTGGCTCATGATCAAGGATCCCGGTCCCGGTGGCATGCGGCTTCAGCATGTGCCCTTGGACATGAGCTTTGCCGAAGCTTTTGCTGTGCGCAATCCGGATGCTTATGAACGCCTGTTGATGGACATCATCCGCGGCAACCAAACCCTGTTTATGCGCCGCGATGAAGTTACCGCCGCTTGGAGCTGGATTGACCCCATTCTCGAATATTGGAAAGAAAGCCCCGAACTTCCCAAGCCTTACACGTCCGGAACCTGGGGACCAGCAGCGTCAGTTGCCTTAATAGAGCGCGATGGCCGCACATGGTATGACGGGCAGAATTCATGATTGAGCGCCGTTGTCTTTTCAAAAGTCGTGAAGAGTTAGCCGCAAGTCTGGCCCAAGATGTGGCCGATGAGCTGCGCCGTAGCCTCGCCGCCAAAGGCAAAGCAACGCTTGCTGTGTCAGGTGGTTCCACGCCAGCTGCTTTTTTCACTAACCTTTCCACCCAAGTTTTGAACTGGGCCCGTGTCACCATTACTTTGGTTGATGAGCGGCAAGTGCCATTCGATCACGCCCGCTCAAATGCCAAGACTGTGCTCGCAACTTTAATGCAAAATGAAGCTGCTGCAGCCACATTTGTACCCCTGTTTGAAAATCCTAGCGCTGTCGATGTGCCACCGTTTAATGTGGTTGTTCTCGGCATGGGCAACGACGGCCACACCGCTTCGTTTTTCCCCGGTGGCGATACATTAGCCACAGCCCTCGATCCCAACACGGATCAAAAAATCATTGCCATTGAAGCTGAAGCTGCCGGCGAACCCCGCCTGACCTTCACGCTTCCCACCTTGCTCGCCGCTAACCTTTTGTGCCTTCATATCGAGGGCAAAGAAAAGGCCGCAGTGCTGAGTACTGCTATGGAAGACGGGCCAGAGTTTGACCTGCCCATTCGCGCTGTCATCCGGGCCAAAACCCCGCTTTCACTTTATTGGTGTATGTAAATGGAGAACGCCATGCCCCTGCATCCAACTGTTGAAGCCGTAACTGTCAAGATTATTGCCCGCAGTGCGGAAACCCGTAAGCGCTACTTAGCAAAAATTGCCGCCGCTCATAGCAATAAGCCAAGACGAAAATCACTTGGTTGCGCCAACATCGCCCATGGTTTCGCCGCCTGCGGTCCCAATGATAAAAACGAACTCCGCAACGGCAACGCGGCAAACATCGCCATCATTACATCCTTCAACGATATGCTGTCTGCCCATCAGCCGTTCGAAACCTATCCCGACATGATCAAGTCTGCGGCGCGCAATGTGGGCGCTACAGCTCAAGTGGCAGGCGGCGTTCCTGCCATGTGTGATGGCGTCACCCAAGGTGAAGTGGGCATGGAGCTTTCGCTCTTCTCGCGTGATCTTATTGCCATGTCGACAGCGATTGCTCTTTCGCATCAGATGTTCGACACGGCCGTCTATCTCGGTGTTTGCGATAAAATTATTCCGGGCCTCATCATCGGTGCGCTCACCTTCGGTCATTTGCCGGCAGTGTTTATTCCAGCGGGCCCGATGACATCCGGCTTGCCCAACGATGAAAAGGGTAAAATCCGCCAGCTCTATGCGGAAGGTAAAATAGATCGCGCAGCACTCTTGGAAGCTGAAGCGCAATCTTACCACGGCCCCGGCACGTGCACATTTTATGGCACCGCCAATTCCAATCAAATGCTGATGGAAATCATGGGTCTTCATGTGCCGGGATCAACCTTCATCAATCCCAATACAACCCTGCGCGATGCCGTAACCAAAGTCGCCGTTGAGCAAGCCGTGAGTATTTCAAGTCTCGGAAACAACTACACCCCGATTGGTGAAATCTACGACGAAAAAGCGGTGGTCAATGGCGTTGTCGGTCTTCTCGCAACCGGTGGCTCCACCAATCACACCATGCATTTGATCGCCATGGCGCAAGCTGCTGGCATCGCTTTGACCTGGGATGATCTCGCGGAATTATCAGCGGTGATCCCGCTCCTCACCCGCATTTATCCCAATGGCAAAGCCGATGTAAATCATTTTCATGCTGCTGGTGGCATGGGCTTCTTGATGCGTGAATTGTTAAAAGCAGGCCTCATCCATCGCGACGTAAAAACCATTATGGGCGAAGGACTAGAACGCTATCTCACTGAACCCAAACTCAATTCTGAAAACACAATAACGTGGCATGACGCGATTTCAACCTCGGTTGATGATACTGTGCTACGGGGCGCAAGCGTTCCTTTCCAAGCGACCGGCGGCCTTAACGTTCTCGACGGCTCACTTGGTCGCGCTGTGATCAAGTCTTCCTCAATTCCTAAAGACCGTCATATCGTCGAAGGTCCCGCTCGGGTTTTTCATTCGCAAGAAGAATTGCATGCGGCGTTCAAAACCGGTGAGCTCCACAAAGATTTCATCGCCGTTGTCCGCTTCCAAGGTCCAAAGGCCAATGGCATGCCGGAACTCCATCGCCTCACACCACCACTTGCCGTATTGCAAGATAAAGGCTTCAAAGTCGGCCTCGTCACGGATGGCCGCATGTCTGGCGCTTCGGGCAAAGTTCCAGCCGCCATTCACGTAACCCCTGAAGCGATGGACGGCGGTCCAATTGCAATGATCCGCGATGGTGATATCATTCGCATTGATTCTGACGGGGGCGTCTTGGAATTTATGGGGGATAAAGATGAGTTTTCCAAACGAGCGCCCGTTCTGGCTAATCTTGACCAAAATCAAGTCGGGATTGGGCGCGAGCTTTTTGCGTCCTTCCGCAATCTTTCAGGTCGGGCCGATCAAGGTGCATCAATATTCAAAAGTCTCTAAAGGAACAAAATCATGAGTGGTGAATTGCAAATGGGACTTGCTGATGCTTTAAAATTAGCGCCGGTTGTTCCCGTCATGGTCATCGAAAAATTAAGTGACGCGGTACCAATGGCAAAAGCCCTTGTGGCCGGTGGATTGCCCGTTTTGGAAATTACACTGCGCACCCCTGTGGCACCTGATGCCATCAGGGCCATCATTGCTGAAGTGAAAGGTGCAATTGTTGGTGCGGGCACGGTGATGACCAGCGAGCAGATACACCTCATGAATAAATTGGGTTGCGCTTTTTTGGTTTCGCCGGGTTATACAAAGCGTCTCCTTGATGCGGCTTCGGATGTCTCAGTGCCGCTGTTGCCAGGTGCCGCCACCGCAAGTGAAAGCATGCACCTCCAAGAGCGCGGTTATTTGTTGCAAAAATTCTTCCCCGCTGAACCATCTGGCGGCACCGCTTATCTCTCCGCATTATCTTCCCCGTTGCCAAATGTAAGATTTTGCCCAACTGGCGGCATAACACCCGATAGCGCACCGAATTATCTCAAACTAAAAAATGTGATCACGGTTGGTGGGTCTTGGATGCTGCCCAAGAAATTAATTGAAGCGGGTGATTGGGCAGGCATTGAAGCGCTTGCCAGAACCGCCTCCAAACTCAAATGAAAACCATAGCCCTAGTGGCCCATGACAGCATGAAACCAAAAATGGAAGACTGGGCCGCCCGCCACCAGGCAACGCTGTTGCAGTTCAAAATTTATGCGACCGGAACAACAGGTGGCATCGTCAAGAAAAAATGTCCGAAGCTAGATGTAACACTTTTGAAAAGTGGCCCCCTTGGTGGCGATCAACAAGTTGGCGCATTGATTGCTGAAGGCAAAATTGGCGCATTAGTATTTTTTACCGATCCCTTAAGTGCCATGCCCCATGATGTCGACGTCAAGGCATTGACACGATTATCGACCCTCTATGATATTCCGATGGCGTGTAATCCCGCCACCGCTGATCTCATCATCACGCCGCACCATCTCGGCGAATAATCTATCCGCGTAATTTATGCATCGCATTGACATAGCGCTCAATGGCGAGAGCTGTGGTCGAGAACCCTTGCCGATAATACAGCAATATACTCATGCCCATTGTTGTGATCATGCATATATAGGGGTCAACGAACAATACCAATGCAGCCACGGCAAAGTAAAATCCGCGAATGCCATTGTTCAAACTTTTAACCGCCTCGGTCATCACAATTGCCGTTTCCATTATCATCACTTGGCTTTCTGGATCGTCACCCGGCGCTTCTTCCAAAGCGCCGATCATGGCTAAGGTATAAGCCAATTTCCGCAATGCATAAGTGAAAGAGAAAAAACATATCGCCATGATAATGGTCAGAGTTGCAAAGTGCAGCGTAAAAAGACCAAGGCTGGTTGCCGGAAAAAACGGCACCGCAAGCAACGAGCGATGCACATTGGAAATATTTGCTAACGTACCCACCAAACCCGCCAGAACGATCAGCGTGGCCGACCCGAAAAATGCCATCGCGCTGGAAATTTGACCCAAGAGAATACCGTCAAAAGTTCGGTGTTCGCGCCTCGTTTTCAGCAACATGCGCATCCATTTCAGGCGCACAACATGTAACTGCGCATTCAACGTGCCGCGCCCCATTGTATTTAAAATCGGACTATAAAGCGCCCACATCACAAAGATAAGTATGATGGCAAAAAACTGCGGCGCGCTCATGCTGATCATTGGCTTTGTCCTTTACGGCTCCACGCTTGCGTGCATTTCTTTAATTTCTGTGGCCTTGATATCCGGCGCACGTTCCAGCGCATATTTCATACTGAAATTTGATTGCGCCATAAACACTGGCGCACCATCCAAATCATGCGCAATTGAAAACCGATTAGCCGCAATAAACTCATCCAGTTTCTTTTCGTCGACGCAAGATATCCACCGCATCACTTCGTTACGGGTATTTTCAAACACCACAGGCACATCGTATTCGTGGCTCAAGCGGTCCGCCAGGACGTCCAACTGCAATGCGCCAACCACACCGACCACAGCGCCCGAGCCATCAATCGGCACAAACAATTGCACCACACCTTCTTCGGCCAATTCTTCCAAAGCACTACGTAATTTTTTCGCTTTCATGGGGTCACCCAATTTAACCCGGCGCAGAATTTCTGGTGCAAAACTAGGAACCCCAGTGAACACAATATCCTCACCTTCGGTCAGCGTATCGCCAATCCGCAAAACACCGTGGTTAGGAATGCCAACCACATCACCAGCGAAAGCTTCTTCCGCCAATGAGCGATCTTGCGCAAAGAAAAACTGCGGTGCGTTCAACGCCAAGGTTTTTCCAGTTCGCACAATTTTAACCCGCATGCCGCGGGTCAACTTACCAGAAGCGATGCGCATGAAAGCAATACGGTCGCGATGATTAGGATCCATATTGGCTTGGATCTTAAAAACAATCCCGCTCATCTTATCTTCAGTGGCATGAATAATGCGGCTGCGGGCTTGTTGGTCGCGCGGCGGCGGCGCATGGGCAATCAAAGTTTCAAGTAAATCCCGCACCCCAAAATTCCGTAAGGCGGAACCAAATAAAACTGGAGACAGATGCCCTTCACGAAACGCTTGAACATCAAAATTCTGACAAAGATCTTGCACCAAAGCAATTTCATCGCGCCAAGCATCAACTGCATTGGGATCTAATAATGCTGCGATGGCTGGGTCATCAGGGCCAGAAACAATTGTGCCCTCTGGTGCTTCATCAAGTTTCCGAATGCGCGGGGAGGCAAGATCATAAGTCCCAGCAAATTTCCGGCCGATGCCAATCGGCCAAGCCATGGGTGCTACCGTCAGTGCCAGGCCTTTTTCAATCTCATCCAAAATGTCTAATGGATCGCGGGTTTCGCGGTCCATTTTATTAATGAAAGTAATAATTGGAATATCGCGCAAGCGGCAGATTTCAAATAATTTCCGCGTACGATCTTCAATACCCTTCGCACCATCGATCACCATCACAGCGGCATCAACGGCGGTCAGTGTCCGATAAGTATCCTCCGAAAAGTCTTCGTGGCCCGGCGTATCAAGCAGGTTAAAAACACAGCCACCATATTCAAATGTCATCACTGATGTGACGACAGAAATCCCACGCGCGCGCTCGATTGACATCCAATCAGAGCGCGTGCGCCGACGGTCGCCCTTGGCGCGAACCTGCCCCGCCAACTGAATAGCACCACCAAACAGCAACAGTTTTTCGGTCAGCGTGGTTTTACCGGCATCCGGATGGGAAATAATCGCAAAGGTGCGCCGTCTGGCAACTTCGGTTTCAATTTGGTTGGTCAAGGCAAACTCTTTTCATGTTCATGGGGATCAGTAGCGGAAGATTGCCTGTTTCGTCCAGTTCAACCTTGCCCAAAGGGCGATCTCGTGGCAGGAAACGATCAGAGGAAAAACATGACTGACTTAGCACTGGTAGGCGATATTGGCGGCACAAACGCAAGGTTTGGCCTCGTGAAGCGCGGGTCTATGGCCGTATCGGATATTGAAGCCCTCAAGAATGATAGTTTTGTCGGCCTTGAAGCGGCCGCCTCTCACTATTTGGAAAAGCGGGGGATCACAACACTTGCCGCAGCAGCAGTGGCAGTGGCCGCTCCTGTTGACCGCGAAGTGATCCGGCTCACTAACCGCGATTGGAGTTTCAGCCTTGCATCTCTGAAAGCTGCCACCAACGCGAAGCACTTTAGACTGCTCAATGATTTTGAAGCGTTGGCCTTTTCTCTACCGCATATTTCCGAAACAGATTTGGTGCAAATTGGGGGCGTCAAATCTGATAAACCCCAAGTGAAGGTCGTGCTTGGTCCGGGTACAGGTCTTGGCATGGCAACCCTAGCGCCTCTGCCAAATGGTGGTTGGATGCCGATCCCCGGCGAAATGGGTCACACCACATTGCCGATTATCAACGCTGAAGAATTAGCCTTGCGCGATAAAATTGTCGGCGTCGGAAAGTTCGCCGAGGTGGAAGATATTTTGACGGGTCCGGGCCTGCTTGCCTTGTATCGCGCGGTGGCGTCGAACCCTAATTTAGAAACCCCGGAAGAGGTCTTGCAAGCAGCCCTTGCGGGCAGCAATCGTGATGCCGAAAAAACCTTGCATTATTTCATGACCTTCCTTGTGCGTCTCGCTGGCGATGCTGCGATGTGTCTGCAAGCCCGTGGCGGCGTTTATCTCGCAGGTGGCATTGCACCCTCAATAGTTGAAAAACTCCAAGCGCCAAAATATCGTACAATTTTTGAAGATAAGGGCCGCATATCTGACGTCATGAAGCCAATTCCACTTTACGTCATCACCGATAAATTCCCAGCCTTCAAGGGTTGTGCGGCGGCCTTACCATGGTGAAATCTTCCGCCCTAATTGTTATCGACATGCAAAATGATTTCTGCCCCGCTGGCTCATTGGCGGTGACCGGCGGCAATGACATCGTTCCGATCATCAATAAACTGGCGCTGGACTATACCCATGTCATCTTGACCCAAGATTGGCACCCCTTAGGCCATTCTTCGTTTGCCTCACAACACAAAGGCCACGACCCATTCTCGCAAATCACAATGCCTTATGGCCCGCAAACCTTGTGGCCGGATCACTGCATTCAAGGCACGAGAGGTGCTGAATTTCATGTGGGCTTGGATATTCCACACGCTGAACTCATCATCCGTAAAGGCTATCGCAAAGCCATTGATAGCTATTCCGCCTTCTTCGAAAATGATCACAAAACACCGACCGGGCTTGGGGGTTATTTGCAAGAACGCGGCATTAAAAAGCTCGCCTTTGTCGGCCTCGCCTTTGACTATTGCGTGCGCTATTCGGCAGAGGATGCCAAAGGCTTAGGGTTTGGTGTCAGTGTTATCGAGCATGCCACCCGCGCAATTGATCTCGGTGGATCAGCACTTGCCACCCGCCAATCTTTCCAAGACCATAAGATCGCTTTGCTTTAACCAGCTGACGTATAGGCCGTCTTCACAGAAGTATAAAACTCCGCCGCAAAGCGCCCCTGTTCGCGTGAACCCATGCTAGAGCCTTTGCGGCCACCAAACGGCACATGATAATCAACACCAGCAGTTGCCAAATTCACCATCACCATGCCCGCTGCCGATTTCTTACGGAAGTCGGTGGAATGCTTCAACGATGCTGTAAAAATACCAGACGACAAACCAAACGCGGTGTCATTTGCCACACTCAAAGCCTCATCATAATTCGCAACTTTAATCACGGATGCAACCGGGCCGAAAACTTCTTCGCGGTTGATGCGTTGATCATTAGTGGTGTTTGTAATGAGGGCAGGCGACAAATAATGCCCCTTGGTGTCGCGGTTCAAGCGTTCGCCACCCCAGACCACGTCGCCTCCCTCTTTACGGGCGATTTCAATATAGTCTTCATTCTGTTTCATTTGCCCAGCGTCAACCACAGGACCAATCTGCGTGCCATCTTTTAAGGCATGATCAACTTTTAGTGCCTTCATGCCAGCCACAACTTTATCAACAAACTGATCATGGACACCGGCTTCAACAATCAACCGTGATGACGCTGTGCAGCGCTGCCCAGTTTGGAAAAATGCGCCATCAATGGCTGCTGCCGCTGCCGCATCAAGATTGGCATCATTCAAAACCACCAATGGATTTTTACCGCCCATTTCCAATTGGAACTTCGCCCCGCGCTTGGCGCAAGCAATGGCAACTATGCCGCCGGTCCCAACCGAACCGGTGAATGAAATCGCTGTCACGTTTTTATGATCAAGCATAGTTTGCCCAACCACGGAGCCCCGCCCCATAACCAAATTCAAAACACCTTTCGGCAATCCCGCCCGTGACATGATATCCACCAACGCCCAAGCCGAACCCGGCACCAAGTCAGCGGGTTTGAAAACCACCGCATTGCCAAATGCAAGCGCTGGTGCAATTTTCCACGCAGGAATTGCAATCGGAAAATTCCACGGGCAAATTAAACCAACCACACCAACGGCTTCGCGCGTGATCATCACGTCCACACCGGGTCGAATTGAACTCAAAGCAACGCCTTCAAGTCGCAAGGCTTCCTGCGCATAGAATTTAAAAATCTGAGCAGCGCGCATCGTCTCGGCAATACCATTGCTCAATGGCTTTCCTTCTTCCCGCGCCAATAACCGGCCAATCTCTTCGCGCCTTGCCAATAGCTCAACGCCGATCGCTTCCAGAATGTCGGCTTTCACTTGCGGTGTCGTTGCGGCCCAAGCGGGTTGTGCCGCATGTGCTGCGGCAACCGCATCATCAGTTTGCTGTTTGTCAGCTTGCGCATAAAGCCCAACCACATCGCTCACATCACTAGGGTTGATATTTTCTTGGTAGTTTGCGCCCCGAACCCATTCGCCATTGATGTAATTGTGATGCTCGGTCATGATGGTGCTCCTGATGAATAGACGTGTACTTAGAGTGAGGAGGCGACAGTGGCAAGCACAAGGATAGGATTGATAGGTGCCGGGCTCATGGGTCATGGGCTTGGCTTGCGATTGCGTGAAGCTGGCCATCCCTTATCCATCGTTGCAAACCGAAATCGGGTTCCTGTTGAGGACCTCGTTGATAAGGGTGCTGTTGAATGCCCAAACTATGCAACACTTGCCCAAACCGCCGATATCATCATTCTGTGTGTATCCAACTCTGATGTGGTTGGGGCAATCCTGCACGAGATCAAACCCCATTTGCGCTCCGACCAAACTATCATTGATGCCGGAACCTCGCGGCCACAAGACAGCGTAGAGCGTGCCGCAGACTTAAAAAACATCGGTGTAAGTTTTTCCGATTGCCCGCTCACCGGTGGTCCCGCCCAAGCCCGCGCTGGTACGCTCGGTGTTCTCTGCGGCGGCCCTCGCGATGTGATCGCCATAATCAAACCCGTCTTGCAAAGCTTTGCCACCACCATTCGCCACATGGGCGAAGCTGGATCTGGTCACCAAGCAAAACTGATTTCAAACTTCCTCGTCACCGGCATGATCGCACTTGTGTCTGAAAGTTTTGCCGCCGCCGCTAAAGCCAACATTGACCCGCAAGCGCTGTTTGATGCCATGCAAAATGGTTCAGGAAATTCTGGGGTTTTGCAAAAGATGGTGGCCCCAGCTTTGACTGGAGATTTTAATGGCTATCAGTTTGCATTAGCCAATGCGCTTAAAGATATTGGCTATTATGTGGGCGCGCCCGATGCCACAGCATTAGCGCAGGCCACCCACGCATTTTTTGTCGAAGCAAATCTGAGCGGTGACCCCAATCGCAACGTCAGCACACTTCTTACACCAAGTTTTATCAAATCTAATTGAAGCGTAAAGCGGCTGCACCCATCACAACCAATGCCGCCCCCAAAATCCGCCCAAGTCCAATGCGCTCTTCCAACAGCTTTGCTGACATTGCCATAACGAACAAAATACTGGTCTCGCGCAAAGCGGCGACTGCAGCAATTGGTGCTGTCGTCATCGCCCAAACCACAATCCAATAGGCCGACGCCGAAAACCCGGCCCCAAGCAAACCATTGCGCCAATAAGGCATGATTGTTTTGAAGATTTTTGGTCCGCGCAAATAAATTCCCGCTACCCCCAAAAACACCGCATCGAGCACAAAAACCAGCGCCACATAGCCAGACGGCGCTTGCGAAACCCGTGCACCTAAGCCATCAACGATGGTGTAAAGCCCAATAAAAACCGAAGTCCCCAAAGCATAAAGTAGCGTTGTCCGGTCCAGCCGCAACTGCCCTTTGCCGCCCAAGGCAATCGCCCATATCCCCGCAACCAATAAAACCACACCAGTTACACCAATGATGCCAATGGGCTCGTTGACCAGTAAGGAAGAGCCAATGAGAGTGAGCATAGGCGCTGTGCCGCGCGCAATGGGATAGACTTGGCTTAAATTACCGTGGCGATAACTGCGCGCAAGGAAAAGATTGTATCCCGTGTGAAGAAAGCCCGACGTCAAAGCATACGGTACACTTTCCGCATTGGGCCAAGCAAACACCACTAGCATGACGAGCCCCATAGCCCCCATCATGGTTTGGATCAGAAACAATGATAAGAAACGGTCCAAATTGAGTTTGACCATCACATTCCAGCTGGCGTGCAGCAATGCCGCCAAAAGAACGGCTAAGAAAACCATCAAACTCAAGTAATTAAACTCCCTGCGTCAGGAGGTTTGGCATTCTAGTGCCTTGACGGCAATAAAAAACCGCCTCCAAGCGGAAGGCGGTTTCCCAATCACATAAAAATCTTAATCTAAGAACAAGCGGTCGTACCACCTGCAACTGTAACGCAGTTCAACAATTTCGAAGACCGAGGCCGTTGCGAAGTTGTTTCTTTGACGACGAATGATGCTGCTCCAAGAATTGAGTGCCCGAGAAAAGTCGCTATCCACGGTGTGAAAATTGTACATACCCTTGCAACCACCACATCATTATCAGCAGTCATCAAGCTGAGCATGCCAGAAGTGCTTACTGGTGCTCCGCAACTTGGGCCGCCAGTGTTGCTTCTTGTCCAGATTTGATTGACATTGGTTCCAGTTTTCCGAAAAGCGAAAACTTCTATTTTGATATCAGAAGCGTTCCGTGGTTTCATAACCATGTTCACCGCATTATAGTATTCATCAACCTCAGCTTTAATAATGCCAGTTTTGTGCTGTGTGACGAGGTCAGCCATCACACTTGAAGCATAAGTCACTTTTCGCGTGGTTGTGACCATGCCAGTGATGTCAATCAACCCGATAAACAAGAGCAAAAGAAAAGGGAAAATAAATGCCGCTTCAATAGCTGCAACACCTTTGACATCGCAAAGAAAACCATAGAGTTTTTTTGTCATATTATCACCTTCAACTACATGTCGTCCCAGCCGGAAATGGCTCGTTTCTGAAGACGGCAACTCCACTTAGGCGTCGAGCTTTTCCACCATTCACGTTGCCAAGGTAACTTGGCAAGGTGAATGTCCAATCATAAGTTGCAATCACGCCTACAGCTTCTGAAGGCCCACCGCATGAAAACGTGCTTGGATTCATTGTGCCATCGTCTTTGGTCCCTACATTCAAGTACGAAGGTAGGCTCAAGGTTGAAAACTTGGTTGCATTTTTGACATTAACTGAAAGTTTTCCATTGCAGTTCGGCAAAGCTTTCGCAAATTTGCAGATTTCAGTTTTGAATTTTGCTGTGTCGTATGCGCCAGTTTGCGCAACTCCCGTACGAATGGAGCGAGATGCTTCCTGCACACTGTTTTGCAGAGCGTACTCAGTAAACAGCATTAAGCCAGTTTCAAGGATCATGCCAATGAGCAATAAAAACGGAGGACCCACAATTGCAAATTCAATTGCTGTGACACCGTCATCAGCGGCCCAGAATTCTCTCCACCTTAGACCTATAGTTTTCTTCATCATTTATTCCTCCAACGATTGATCGCGCAAAATTCAACCATCGCTTCGGTACTCAGGTATAAAATAAGACACTTTCAATCTGACTAAAAAATTAAGTAAAAATTTAATCAATTCCACTTCAAACAAAAAAGCTGATCTCCGGGGGTAATGGAGATCAGCTCTGATTTTAACTGAAAAATTTGCCGATCATTGTGGTGGCGGTGGGGCTGCGGCCGCTGTCGGCGCAGATGCACCCATTGCTGCCGTATTTTTGTTGTTGTGTTCGGTGGTCATATCACTATTCCAATCCTTGTTGTCGCCAACCTGTAAGATTGCCTCGCATGTCGGCGCGCAGGTGAATGAGTATTTGCTGCCAGCTTTGTAGACTGCAATGCCATTGTTCGAATTATTCTGAACCGCAATATCAAAATTAGCCAGTTGGTTGCCTTCAACGTCAAGAATGATGAGATTTGTTTCACCAAAAAGCTTGCCGTGTACAAATAATTGCTGACCATGAACTGTCACATCTGCAATTGACGGGTTGCCGACAATGGCGGCGCCCGGTGCTGCTGATAAGGTCAAAAGCTGCGTCTGATCTGTCTTCAAGATTAACTCCTGCGCCGCATGCGCCGTTCCCGAAGCAAAAGCAAAAGCGACAATGAAGCCGATGGAAATTGGAAAGTTCTTCATCAAATAGTTCCTTAACGCTGGGCCACACAAAGCCGATTACGAACAATCATGATGAACGAGAATAGTGAATCTTCTCTTTACGAAAACACTAAAATCTCAAACCAACCAGAATATGCGATTTTTTTAAGTCAACGAACACAGTTAACTTGGCCTTTACGACCGCCGTGACAAACTCAGAAATCACCGCGCATCTCGCGCTCCGAAATTCTGGAGACCACCCATGACACAAACATTTGCAACCACGCTGCTTCCGGTCCTCATGATCATTGCGGCAACGACCGATGTCATGTCCTTTCGAATTCCAAATTGGTTGACGATATTAACAGCTCTCAGCTTTTTCCCGCTTGCACTCGCCACCGCCATGCCACTCGAGACCTTTGGCTATCATATTTTGGCGGGAGCCATTCTGTTCGCCGTTGGATTTGGTTTGTATTCATTTGGACTGTTCGGCGGCGGAGATGCAAAACTGATTGCTGCTGCGGGCCTGTGGTTTGGTACGGCGAACTCGATTACTTTCATTGTTCTAACCGTCCTTGCCGGCGGCGTTCTCGCAATTGCCGTTGCTTTGTGGTCCGCCTTAAATGTGCATTGGGAAGCTTCTGACAGTTCTTTCAGTAAGCGTTTTTCTGAGATCAAACCAAACGTTCCTTATGGTTTGGCAATTGCTGTTGGAGCCATTTTTGCTTTCCCAGGGACCTGGTGGATGAGCGGAACATCATAATTAATTTTTTCGGTCAAAGCGTTTCGTTAACGCAAATTTGACCATTCGAGACGAAAGTCATTGCTAGTGAGTTTGCGCCAAAGAGCGCGTCGTGAGGGTTAACAAATGAGTAAGATGCGCGTTGTGATTTTTGGGTTCGCCTTAGCGTCAGCAGGCATGGCTGCACTAATGGCGAGCGGTATGTTAACAGAGGCACCGAAACCCGAGAAGGTCGAAGTGGCCAAAGTCGACTCAATTGATGTGTTAGTAGCGGCCAAAGATGTGCTCATGGGCGAGAAACTATCAGCAGGCGCTGTTGCTTGGACGGCTTGGCCTAAAAGTCTAGTGGCCGCGCACATGATAACCAGAGAGGCAAAACCCGACGCTGCCGACGTTTTTCTAGATGCCCGCGCCCGCCTTGCATTATTTGAGGGCGAAACCATTAATGAGAAGAAGTTACTCCTGCCAGGTCAGCCCGGATTTATGAGCTCACTGCTGCCGAAAGGATTGCGGGCCATATCGGTTGCCATTTCTGAGCGTTCATCGGCTGGCGGTTTTATTTTACCCAACGACCGTGTTGATGTTATCTTGACGAGGAAGTTGGATACACCCGGATCAAACACACCTGCCGTTGTGAGCGAAACCGTTTTGACCAATGTGCGTGTTCTTGCTGTGAACCAAACCTTCCGCCAAGAGCAAGAAGGTGACAGTGTTTCAGTTGCCGAGGGAAAAACCGCAACACTTGAGCTTGATCCCCGCCAGTCAGAAGTTATTTCCATGGTGGAATCATCGGGTGAATTATCCTTAGCATTACGATCGATCGCCGAAAACGATGGCAAAGATATGTCCAAAGAATTGCCAATCCTTGCGGATAAATACTCCAGCGATGGCAAGAAAAAAGATTCCAGTGTGTTGATTGTGCGCTACGGCGTTGAAACCTACGCTGTTGGCCGCTGAGGAATATGACATGAAAATTTCCCTTCAAAAGACTAACACATTTGGTGCAGCAATGAAATCCCGCGTCTTCTCCACATTCCTTGCGATGGCACTAATGGTACTGCCAAGTGTTTCGGTGTTTACGCCGACAGCAGCTCTAGCCTCTGATCTTGATTTAGCATCCACACAAAGTGATGATGGGCAGTTTGTCCGCATTGGATTGAATAAATCAATCGTCATCCGACTGCCCGCAAATGCGAAAGATGTTTTGGTTGGCAATCCTTTGATTGTCGATGCGGTTGTTCGCAGCAAAAACACGGCTTATCTTTTTGCCCGCACGGTTGGTCAAACCAATATTTTCTTCTTCGATGAAAACGGTCAACAAATCCTCAACCTTGATCTCGAAGTTTCCTTAGACATGAAGGGTTTGCAAAAGCTCATCAAACGCAATCTTCCAGGTTCCCGGATCGTCGTTGACACCATAAACAACAACGTCGTTTTGTCTGGCATGGCGTTAAATGCCAGCGAAGCAAAGACCGCCGAAGATCTTGCTAAAAAATTTACCGGCGCCGAAGGGTCCGTTTTGAACACTATTAAAATTGCTGGTGAAGACCAAGTGATGTTGAAAGTGCGTATCGCCGAAGTGCAGCGCGATGTATTGAAGCAATTCGGCGTTGATCTCCAAGCCTTGCTAAACATTGGCAATTTGGCGCTGAACATATCGAGCATCAACCCCTTTAACAATGCAACACTCGCACCTGATAGCGGTTTCGGCCTCTCATCATCAAAATTTGACGGTGTTGTGCGCGCCATGGAAGGTGATGGACTATTACGCACCCTTGCCGAACCAAACTTAACCGCGGTTTCCGGTCAAGCCGCTAAGTTCCACGCCGGCGGTGAGTTCCCTTATTCTTTATGTAGTGTTGATAACACGGGACTTCGGACCTGTAATGTTGATTTTAAAAAATTCGGTGTTTCACTTGATTTCACCCCAGTGGTGTTGAGTGAAGGTCGCATCAATCTCAAAATCCGCACTGAAGTCAGTGAGATTTCTTCGATTGCTGCTGGCTCATCATCGATCCCAAGTATCAATACGCGTAACGCCGAAACTGTAATTGAATTGCCGAATGGTGGCTCAATGATGCTTGCGGGCTTGATCAAAGACAGCGTGCGCCAAAACATCAACGGAACACCTGGTTTGAAAAAACTGCCCGTTCTTGGCGCGCTGTTTCGCAGCAATGATTATGTGAAAAATGAAACCGAACTCGTGGTTATTGTAACCCCTTACATCGTTGGTTCAGTTTCTGAGAAGCAACTGTCTAAGCCAACCGATAACTTGAACACTGCAACGGATCGCCAGACCTTGCTGTGGGGTCGCTTGAACAAAGTATACGGCACCGCAGGCAAGAGTCCTGACGGCACTTACAATGGCGATGTTGGTTTTATAGTTGAGTAAGAGAGTAGAGATGATCATGAAAAATCTATTGAATATCAATGCCATGCGCCTCGCACCCTTGCAACTTGTAATTGCACTAGTGGCATCCATTGGTCTTGCGGGCTGCGGCCTACAAGCGGGGCCCCTTGATGACGCTTATGTGCCAATGAATGGCTCAGAAAAGTACCCAATCGAAGTTGCGAAGGGCCCGGTCACTTTAGAAGTGTCAAGTAAGCATGGCACATTACAACCGAACCAAATCAATGCGGTTTCTGCTTTTGCGCGATCAGCCAATGGCAATGGTTTTTCCGGGGTCACCCTGCGGCGTCCCGCCGGTGGTGGCGCATCCGGTCGTGTAGCCAGCGAAGTGGCAAGCTTGCTCACTCAAATGGGCATGCCTGCTCACATGATCAAACATGCAACTTATCCAGCATCCGCGAGCAGCCCGGTTCAAATTTCTTATGTCCGGTCATATGCTAAAACCAAAGAATGCGGTGATTGGTCAGAGAATTTAGCCGATACGGCCAACAATGATAGCATGATCAATCACGGTTGTGCAGTTCAAGCTAACATTGCAGCCATGGCCGTAAATCCTGAAGTTTTTGAACTTCCAGTGCCGACGACACCAACGACTGCGGCATCCCGAATGCCAGGTTTGGAAGCTCTCTATTCTGGCGAGGCTTCCACCACAACATCAACAGCACCAACGCCTACAACAACACCTTGATCACGCGCAGAACAGGATTATCTAGATGACCCAAACGGCATCCCATTATGACCAGAACCAAAGCCAACCCCAAGTTCCGGTGGCTTACATTCCGCGCATCAATATCCATACGTTTTGCGACAACCAGCAAACCGGCGAAATCATTCAAGTTGCCGCCATGGATCGCCGCATGTCCAAAGCGCATGTCACCATTCAACTAGGTGGCATTCATGCCGCTATTCAAGTTTACCAAACGCAACCGACACCAAATCTTTTGGTGTTAGAGAGCCATGCCTCGCGGGATCAATTAATTGTTGAATTGGCGCAATTGGCCGAAGTTTGTCAGCCCAATACCAAAGTAATGATCATTGGCCATGTCAATGATGTCTTGTTGTATCGTGAATTAATGCGCCAAGGGATCAGTGAATATCTCGTCGCACCCTTTAATCAAATGCAGTTCATTGAAGCAGTTTCGAATTTGTATCGTGACCCCGGCGCTGATCCACTGGGCAAAATCGTTGCATTTGTTGGCGTAAAAGGTGGTGTTGGATCCAGCACTCTGGCCCATAACATCGGCTGGAAATTGTCAAACAAACACGGCCTTGAAACCATTATCACTGATCTTGATTTGGCTTTTGGCACCGCAGGTTTGAACTTCAACAGTGATTCCGGTGGTAGTATTCTTGAAGCGCTAGGTTCCCCTGATCGGGTTGATACTACGTTGATGGACCGCCTTTTGACCAAGCTTGGCGATAAATTGAGCCTGCTCAATGGCCCAGGTGCAGTTGATCGTGAATATAGTTTTGAAGCCTCGGCTGTCGAAACAGTTCTGAATACTGTCCGCCAAAGTGTTCCATTTGTGATTGTCGATGTGCCTAATCTTTGGGCGCCATGGGTCAAGCAAACTTTGGTCGATGCTGATGAAGTCATAATCACGGCCTCACCGGAGTTACCAAGTTTACGTAATGCTAAAAATCTAATTGATATGTTGAAAGCAGCCCGCTCCAACGACAAAGCGCCGGATCTCGTTCTAAACCAAATGGGCATCCCAAAGCGCCCCGAGATATCCGCAGTGGAGTTTGGTAAAGCCGTTGGATTACCTGTCAGCTATGTTATTCCGCATGATCCACACACTTTTGGCACCGCTCAAGGCAATGGCAAAATGGTGTTTGAAGTTGGCGCTAAAACCAAAGCTGCTGAAGTTATGAGCCAGATCGCTGCAAAACTAGCCGGTCAAGAAAAATCATTGAAACCTGTTGCCTCTGGTCTGTCCGGCCTGATGCAAAAATTACCGATGCTAAGGAAGAAATAACAATGTTTGGCAAAAGAACCGACGCTGGCACGGGAACAAATCTTGTTCCACCATCCCCTTCAGGCCTCAATGCGCCAGCCGCAGCTCCAGGCTTCATTCCTGACCTGAATGTTGGCCAACAACCAGCGTTTGGTGGCAATCAAGGTGCGCGCAGTGGCGCAGATGTGCAAACGCAACATGTGCCCCAAGCAACACCCAAATCAGATAGCGTTCGAAAATCTGAAAACTACTATGACATCAAGGGCACGATTTTTAACGCGCTCATTGATGCCATTGATTTAACCCAACTCGGTCAATTGGACCGCGATGCTGCGCGCGATGAAATCCGCGATATCGTAAACGAAATCATCACCCTGAAAGATGTGGTGATGTCGATTGCCGAGCAAGAAGAACTGCTCGAAGATATTTGTAACGACGTGCTGGGTTATGGACCATTAGAGCCACTCCTTGCCCGTGACGACATCGCCGATATTATGGTGAATGGCGCCGACGCTACTTTTATTGAAGTTGATGGTAAAATGCAGAAAACGGGTGTGCGCTTCCGCGACAACACCCAGTTGTTAAATATTTGCCAGCGTATCGTGAGCCAAGTTGGCCGTCGTGTAGATGAAGCCAGCCCAATCTGCGACGCGCGTTTGCCCGATGGTTCACGTGTCAACGTTATTGTGGGGCCACTGGCCATTGACGGCCCATGCCTCACCATTCGTAAGTTCAAAAAAGATCGTTTGAAGCTCAGTAACTTGGTGAAGTTCAAATCGATTACGCCAGAAGGTGCAACAATCCTCGAGATCATTGGTCGCGTGCGTTGTAATGTGCTGATTTCTGGTGGTACCGGTTCTGGTAAAACCACTTTGCTCAACTGTCTCACCGGGCACGTTGATCATGACGAACGTATCATCACCTGCGAAGACGCCGCCGAACTTCAGTTGCAACAGCCGCATGTTGTGCGTCTTGAAACCCGCCCGCCAAATCTGGAAGGCGAAGGTGCGATCACCATGCGTGATCTCGTCAAAAACTGCTTACGTATGCGTCCCGAACGCATCATCGTCGGTGAGGTCCGTGGGCCTGAAGCCTTCGATCTTTTGCAAGCCATGAACACGGGCCACGATGGTTCAATGGGAACACTCCACTCCAACTCCCCGCGCGAAGCTCTGGCCCGTTTGGAATCCATGATTACGATGGGTGGTTTTTCATTGCCATCCAAGACCATCAAGGAAATGATCTGCGGCTCGATTGACGTTGTTGTGCAAGCGTCGCGTTTGCGTGACGGTTCGCGTCGTATCACGCATATTACGGAAGTGGTCGGCATGGAAGGCGATGTGATCATCACGCAAGATCTGTTCGTTTATGAAATCGTTGGCGAAGACGCTAATGGCAAGATCATCGGCCGCCACCGTTCTACCGGCATCGCACGTCCGCATTTCTGGGACCGCGCGCGCTATTACAACGAAGAAAAACGTCTCGCTGAAGCTTTGGAAAAAGCCGAAATGCGCAACGAAAACGATTAATACGATTACCTAAAGGACTTTTGAAATCATGATTTTCGGCGATGATCTGACTAAAATTGCATTTTTCGTCATGATTGCCATTGCCGTTTTTGCTATGGCTTTGGCGATTTTTTATCCAATGTTGGCAGGCAGTTCCGCCAACAAGCGGGTCAAAGCAATCGCCAGCAATAATCCAAGTTCAAAATCAGTCAACACGAAACAGACTTTGCGCCAACGCTTGACCGAAGATCCAAAAGAACAACGCCGCAGGCAAATTGCAGAATCGCTCAAACAAGATAGCAAGCGCAAGAAAAAGTTAAACTTAAGACAGAAAATTGCGCAAGCTGGCTTGCAAACCTCTATTCAAAAATTCTGGGGCATGTCGTTCATTTTAGGAGCAGGCATGGCCATCGGGGCGGTGTTTCTGGGCTTGCCGTGGTTTGGCGCTGTTGGCGCTGCATTTGTCGGCTGTTTTGGCTTACCAAGGTGGGTCATCGGCTTTTTGATAAAGCGCCGCCAAAATAAGTTCTTAAATGATTTTGCTGATGCGATTGACGTTATGGTGCGTGGCTTGAAAGCGGGTCTCCCTGTAACCGATGCCATGAAAATCATTGCAACTGAATCTGGTCCTCCTGTCGGCCCAGAGTTTACCGAAGTTGTTGAAGGTCAGCGTATTGGCATTCCGCTAGATACCGGTATCGAACGTATGGCCGAACGCATTCCGTTAGCTGAGGTCAATTTCTTAGCTATTGTGATGGCGATCCAATCCAAAACTGGCGGCAACTTGTCTGAAGCTTTGGGTAACTTATCAAAAGTTTTACGTGATCGTAAAAAAATGAAGTCAAAAGTGCGCGCCATCAGCCAAGAAGCGAAGTCTTCTGCCGCTATCATTGGCTCACTCCCGTTCCTTATTATGGGCGGCTTGATGGTTCTGAATCCTGCCTATCTCAATCCATTGTTCGATACTCAAATCGGGAACTTTCTGATTTTGGGCAGCGGTGTCTGGATGAGCATCGGCATCATTATTATGCGTCAAATGATAAACTTCGAAATCTGAGCGGAAAAGACAAAAACACGATGGAAATTTTTCTCAGCCTGACGAAACCTGACGTTCTATTTACTGTGTTTGTTGCCTTTGCAACATTCGCAACCATATTGACACTCGCGATGCCATATTTCGCAAGCGACAAGATGAACACGCGGATTAAAACCGTAGTCGTAGAGCGTGATCGTTTGCGCGCCCAGCAGAAAGCGTTGTTGAACGGTAGTGACGCCAGATTGCGTGAAGCCGCAAAAGAAGGCTTAACCCTTCAGCTCGTTGAGGCGCTAAATTTACGGAAAATTTTTGAAGCTGAATCATCGCGTGAAATGTTGCGCCAAGCCGGTATGCGTTCCGAAACGCATCTGGTCACCTATCTCGTTTTGCGTATGGTGGCCCCAATCATTTTGGCGGTGATCGTATTTGTTTATTCATCAACGGTTTTTGCCGATAGCGTGTCTCCTGGCATGCGGATTGGCGGCACCCTCGTTGGTGCAGCAGTTGGTTACTATTTGCCCATGCTGTTCTTGAAAAACCTCAGAGCTAAGCGTCAACAATCGATCAAGCGGGCTTGGTCGGATGCACTAGATTTGACGCTAATCTGCGTCGAGTCAGGAATGGCTGTTGAGCCTGCCATGGCGCGCGTTGCCAAAGAAATCGGCGTACAGTCGGTCGCACTCGCTGAAGAATTGACCCTCATGGTCGCTGAATTGTCTTATCTACCTGAGCGCCGCAAAGCCTTTGAAAACTTAGCTAAGCGTGTAGGTTTAGATGCTGTAAAGTCCGTGGTCACGGCTCTTATTCAGGCTGAGCGTTATGGTACGCCAATTGGCACAGCCCTTCGGGTTCTCGCACAAGAAAACCGCGATTCACGGATGTCAGAAGCAGAAAAAAAGGCAGCGGCCTTGCCACCAAAATTAACAGTGCCAATGATCCTGTTCTTCTTGCCTGTGATCTTTGTTGTTATTCTGGGCCCATCAATCATTATGGTCACCCAAGCCAAGTAATTGGCCCAAGCTTAAAAAGCACCGGATTTCCGTCCGGTGCTTTTTTGTTATTCAGATTTGACAAATTCGCCAGCAATAGCGCGTGCAATAAGTTTTTGTGTATTGCGAATACCAAACAGGGCTGCAAACGAACCAAACCGCGGTCCGCGCTCTTCGCCTAACAAAACTTGATACAACATGTTGAACCAAGTTTGCGCCACACCGATAGAGCCATCTTTTTGCGTTGTAGTGTAAGGCGCGCGGCGACCAATGTCATAAACCGCCGTCTGAATGGTTTCCGGCGTTGCGTCATCGGGCAAGTTTTCCAATGCCTTCGCCAAATCACTCAAGGCCACAGCTTCGTCCTGCGTTGCGGCGCGATATTTTTTATTGGGCTTCACAAAATCCGTGAAATATCGAATCGCAAAACCTACCATACCATCTAAGCGCGGATGTGTTTCAGGAGAAACATCCGCCGCGTAGCGTTTTAGGAATGCCCAGAGCACTGATTTTTCTTCGGTGTTGGCAACCGCAACCAAGTTCAACAGCAATGCAAATGTGACACCGCCGGTTTCTGGTTTGGGTGGGTTTCCGGCGTGAATGTGCCAAACCGGATTGACCAATTGCTCTTTGATGTCCTGCCGCCCGAACGCTGACAAGAATTGTGCATAATCATCAACTTGGCGCGGAATAACATCGAAGTGTAATTTCTTGGCTTCGCGCGGGCGATTATACATGAAGAGCGCCAAGCTATCAGTATCGGCGTAAGTCAACCATTCATCAATCGTCAGGCCATTGCCTTTCGATTTGGAAATCTTCTGGCCCTTATCATCTAAGAATAATTCATAGACATAGTGTTGGGGGGCAACACCGCCTAAGATTTCACAAATCCGGTCATAAACCACAGCGTTTGATTGATGATCTTTGCCGAACATTTCAAAATCAATACCAAGTGCCGCCCAGCGCATGCCAAAGTCTGGCTTCCATTGCAGCTTTACTTTGCCGCCATAAATCGAAACGGTTTCGTCGCGACCTTCATCATCAAAAGTGATGGTGCCATTCTTCGCATCCACATGCTTCATCGGCACATAGAGTACCCGACCAGATGTCGGTGAGATCGGCAGAAACGGACTGTAAGTTGCTTGGCGCTCTTCCCCCAAGGTCGGCAGCATGACCGCCATAATCTGATCAAAGCGCTCTGCTGCCAATTGCAGCATCGGGTCAAACACCCCCCGCTTATAATAGTCGGTAGCGCTGGCAAATTCATAATCAAAACTAAAGGTGTCGAGGAACCGCCGCAGCATGGCGTTGTTGTGATGACCAAAGCTTTCATAGTCACCACCAAATGGATTGGGAACCACGGTTAGTGGCTTGTGTAAATGTGGTTCAAGAAAACTCTTATCTGGCACATTATCCGGAATTTTCCGCATGCCATCCATATCGTCAGAAAAGCATAAGAGCCGGGTTGGCAAATCGCTCATGGTTTGAAACGCTTTGCGGATCATCGTGGTGCGGGCAACCTCACCAAAAGTCCCAATATGCGGCAAGCCAGATGGACCATAACCGGTTTCAAACAAAACACTGGTTTGCCCCGTCCGTTTCACCCGCTCCAAAACCTTGCGAGCTTCTTCAAATGGCCAAGCCTTGCTCTCAAGGGCGGCAGCGGACAGAATAGGATCAATGGTCATAAGGAATACAGGCTTTCACGTTAAATTGTGAAAGCCTGTTTAGGCAGCGTGGATCAGCGCGTCAATGTTAAGCGCTATATTTCTTCAAAAACGCCACTGTGCGACCAAAGGCCAAGTCAGCCGCTTCTTTGCTATAGCGCGCTGCATTGGTGTCATTGTTGAATGCATGATTAGCGCCTTCATAGATGAACAGCTCGTAGGTTTTTGAAGTCGCCTTGAGAGCAGCTTCAAATGCAGCAATCCCAGCATTAATGCGTTCATCAAGCGAACCATAATGCAGCATCAGTGGTGCAGTAATCTTTGGCACATCAGCATCCGCTGCTTGGCGGCCATAATAAGCAACCCCTGCGCTTAAGCTTGCATCAGCGACTGCCAATTCATTGACCGCACCTCCACCCCAGCAAAAGCCCATAGCGCCCGCTTTGCCATTGGCGGCAGGATGGGCCTTCACGGCTGCAAGGGCCGCCATCGAATTGGCAACAATGCCTTCCGCTTTGAGTGTACCGATCATATCCTTTGCCTTGTCAGCATCTTCCGGTGTGCCGCCAAGACCAGAAAGATAATCCGGAGCCAGTGCCACAAATCCTTCAGCTGCCATCCGCCGCGCCACATCTTTGATATGCGCGTTGAGCCCACGATTTTCATGGATCAAGATAACACCGGGATATTTTCCTTCAGCGGCAGGTTTGGCGAGGTAGCCAGAACCACCGGGGAAGTCCATATTCTCGACAACGATGCGTGGGTCATTCTCCGGCATCTTTTCTGCATGTGCATAATTATTTTCAAGAATGGGCAAAAGCGCCATCGCCGCCGCGGAGCTACCCGCTAACACGACAAGTTTATCCATAAAGTCCCGGCGGGTCATGCCGCCGTGCGTGAAAGTATCGAAAAGGTTGATAATTTTCTGATCCATAGCGTTGCTCCATTTCAATGGCTAATGATGTGTCTATGCAAGTCGATTCCAAATTTGAACAAATTCATGACATTCCTGTGGCGGTGCTGAAAGGCATAGAACTTGCCACATCACAAGCTGCGCTGCCAGCCGCCCAAGGGATCATCATTCTTGGCCAAGTGCCGCATCTCATTTGCCATTCTGCTTTTCTTATTGACCGATTGGCCTTTGCCGCAGATGCGTCCAAAGCGATGATCCGCAATGCCAAAGAGCAGAAGCATTTTGATGTGGCTGAGCTTTTCGCATTTGTTTGTCCTGCACAATCCGCAACCCCTTCGCCACGGGGTATAAGTCTTGCATTGGCTTTGGAGCCAGCGCCCACCGATAGTGATATGCTGCCAGCAATTGCCGCAGAGCTTTTAGGCCGCCTTGCCAACAAGCATTATCCCAGTCTGCGCGAAACCGCTGAAATCGCAAACTATCTGGCGCGCGCCAATTGGCCATGGGCAAAAATGGTGATGCAAGCGCTTCTTATCGCCAACCCAAAACTAGACGTTGGCACTTTTGCCACCGGCCTCAATGTCTGGGACCGCATTCCAGATTGGGAAGAAGAAACCATTATCCCGCAAGGTCGCCAAGACGCCATATCGCCCGATGATGTGCAATCCACTTTGCGCGAAGCTTTGGGCAAACGCGCTGAAGCCAGACCGCAACAGAGAGATTATGCCGCATCAGCTATTTTCGCCTTTGCACCGCGCCAAAAAATATCAGAAAATAATATTCTTCTAGCCGAAGCGGGAACTGGTCTCGGAAAAACGCTTGGCTACCTCGCACCCGCTTGGGTTTGGGCCAAGAAAAACGCCAGTCCAGTGTGGATTTCAACTTATACCAAAAACCTACAACGTCAGCTCGATCAGGAAAGTAAACGCCTCACCAGCGATGAAGATGAACGCGCTAAAAAAATCGTGATCCGCAAAGGTCGCGAAAATTATGTTTGCCTGCTCAACATGCAAGAGGTCTTCGGCAGGCTCGGCCAAACGCAAGGTCGCGGCGCATTATTGGCTGCCCTCATTGCGCGTTGGGCCAGAGTGTCCCCCGATGGTGATATGGTTGGTGGCGATTTTCCATCGTGGTTATTTTCATTGTTCAGTGATGCAGGCCTTGATGGCGAAACCCGTAATATGTCAGCGGGCAGTCTTGGTCTCACTGATCGGCGCGGCGAATGCATATATGCAGCCTGCCCACATTATAAAAAATGCTTCATTGAAAAATCCGTGCGCGCTGGCCGCCAAGCCCATATCGTGATTGCAAATCATGCTTTGGTTCTGCATCAAGCAGCGGTCGATTTTGCCCTCGGTGTTGCCAAAACCCCAGAAGAAGAAGCAGCCCCCGGCGGCATTCGGCGCATGATCTTTGATGAAGGCCATCATTTATTTGACGCCGCCGACAGCGCGTTCTCGAGCCATCTCACCGCTATGGAAACCTCTGAACTCCGGCGTTGGTTACGTGGTCCCGAAACCGAGCGCCGCCGTGGCCGGGGTCTCGTTGATCGTTTAGGCGATCTTGTTGCTATGGACGATAAAGCCGAGGAGATGGTGCAACAAGTCTTGCGCGCTGCTTTTGTTTTGCCGGGACCTGGATGGACCAGACGCATTCAGTCGGGGCTTGCCGAAGGCGTTACCGAGAATTTTCTGCAACTCGTGCGCCAACAAGTTTTAGCCCGCGCGGAGCATGGCAGCGGCCATAGCTTGGAAACCGATTGTACACCTCTTGTCGATGGCCTCACGAAAGCTGCGGGCGATCTCGCTGCGAGCCTCATTGATCTCAAACGCCCGATGGTCAGGTTGTCGGATGCACTTTCCGCCAAACTTGATAGCGAAGCCGATGAGCTTGGCTCCAATGAGCGCGGCCGTATTGAAGCCTTGGCCCGCTCGTTAAAGCGGCGTGGCGATCTCATGGTTGGTGCGTGGATAGATATGTTGCAACGCTTGCTTGAAACCAAGAACCCACTCTTCATTGAATGGTTTGCCGTTGAACAAGCCTTTGGCCGCGAAACTGATGTGGGCCTGCATTCGCATTGGATCGACCCCACCGAGCCCTTGGCCCATGCTGTGCTCAAACAAGCCGATGGCGTTATTATAACATCTGCCACCCTCAAAGATCGCCCCCCCGATGTGCCAGATGATTGGGAAAATGCTGAAATGCGGACAGGCGTTGTGCATCTGCCTTACCCTGTAAAACGCGCTAGCTATGATTCACCATTTGACTATATTGGGCGCTCGCGCCTCATCGTCGTCAATGATGTCAACCGCGAAGATATGGACCAAGTCTCCGCTGCTTACCGCGAATTGTTCTTAGCCAGTAAAGGCGGCGCGTTAGGCCTGTTCACGGCGATTTCCAGATTGCGCGCCGTCCATAAAAAACTAACGAAACCTCTCGCCCAAAAAGGCATATCGCTCTTTGCTCAGCATGTCGACGCAATGGACACCGCAACCCTCGTGGATATGTTTAGGGCTGAGCGCGACGCTTGCCTCTTGGGAACTGACGCTGTGCGCGATGGCGTTGATGTGCCCGGTGATAGCTTGCGGCTCATCGTTATGGACCGGGTCCCATGGGCAACGCCCACCATTTTAGAACGCGCCCGGCGTGAAACATTTGGCGGCAATGCCTATACTGATATGGTGGTGCGCTTACGCCTACGCCAAGCCTTCGGGCGATTGATTAGAAGTGCTGATGATCGCGGCGTATTCGTTATCCTCGATCCCCGTCTTGCCAGCCGGTTTATCACCGCTTTCCCGCCGGGCATAAAAATTGACCGGGTTGGTTTGGTTGATGCGCTCGAGATTGTAAAACAAACCAACATCGGACGATCGTAAGGGGACAGTTTACTTTTAGAAAAGTCGTTACCCATTAATTGACACTCTCACCAAAAGTAAACTGTCCCCAATCGTCCGCCATGTGTTAGGGTAGCACCAATCAATGGAGTTCTTCATGTCAGGTACGATTAGTAACGAACAAGCCCTCATCTATGTCATGGTCACCATGTCGGGTGTTGAAGGCAAAATCAACAAAACCGAGTTGGCAGAAATTGGCCATATCGTTTCAAGTCTGCCTGCATTCAAAAACTTTGATCGCTCCCGCATTGCTAACGTGGCGCAGGAATGCGGCGACATTTTACAAGTGCCTGAAGGCTTGCAAACCGTGCTTGGATTAATCAAGGATCAGCTCCCGGTTTCTTTGCGCGAGACAGCTTATGCCCTAGCGGTAGAAGTGGCCGCTGCTGATCTCCTTGTCGGCAAAGAAGAGCTCCGCTTCCTCGCCATTTTACGCGACACGTTTGAGCTTGATAAACTTGTGACCGCGGCATTGGAGCGCTCCGCAATTGCGCGGTACAAAAGCATCTAACCCGGAAATGCGGCTTTCGTCAGCGCTGGCATGCGCGCCGCAAATGTAATCCCCCGCGCAATAAAGAAAATGCTGAGGGCCGCCCATAGCCCGTGATTGCCGAAAGCGGGTTCGAGAAAATACCAGGCTCCAAGATAAATCATCAAGGAAACCACCATCATGTTACGCATTTCTTTGGTGGCCATAGCACCTATAAAAATGCCATCAAATTGAAAACACAAAGCGCCAAGTAAAGGTGTGATCGCGGCCCAACCGAGATAACCACGCGCGACTGACTGCACTTCTGGATTGACAGTCATGACGTCAATCAACTGTGGTCCGAAAAACCAAATAATCAGTGCACAGATTAATCCGACAACCATGGCCCATTGCGTGGTAAGAATAATAGCCAGCCGAAACCGCGCGCGATTTTTCGCTCCCACCGCTTGACCAACAAAGGCCTCTGATGCAATCGCAAAACCATCAATCAGATAAGCGGCGACTTCAAAGAAATTCAGCAATATTGCATTGCTAGCAATGATCACATCGCCAGACCTTGCCCCCCGTGCCGTGAACCACCCAAATGCAAAAAGCAGACAAATCGTGCGGATCATTATATCGCCATTGGCGGCAAGTGTTGCTTTGATTTTGGCGGCATCAAACACGCGCGCACGATCAAACCGCTGCCCTAATTTTCCCATCGTATAAAGCACAAAGCCAATGCCCATCAGTGCTGCCGAATATTCTGCAATAACCGCTGCCAGACCAACACCATCCGACGTCATGCCCCAGCTCAAAACAAACATCGCGCTCAAAATCATATTGATGATATTGAGAAAAATTTGGACCATGAACGCAATCATACTGCGCCCTTGCCCCACAAACCAACCTAGCACACAGAAATTGGTCAAGGCTGCGGGTGCGGCCCAAATCCGGTAACGGAAATAAGTTTCACCGTGCTGCCGGATTTCTGGTGATCCGCCCATGAGATCAAAAGCAAATGTGCTGATCAATGGTGAAAACGCAATCAGGATCAGCCCGGCTGCTATTGCAATGAGAAGTGCGCGCCAAAACACCGCCGCTAGTTCAGGATAGTTTTTGGCTCCAACGGCTTGCGCGGACATTCCGCCAGTGGATAAGCGCAAGAAGCCAAAACCCCAAAACAGGAATGAAAAAATCAATGAACCAATTGCAATAGCGCCAATGTAATAAGGGTCCGGCAAACGACCGATAATTGCGGTATTGACCACACCGATCAAAGGTTCAGTGACATTCGCCAGCATGATAGGAACGGCAACCGTCAATACGGAACGGTGGTTAAGGAGCAATGACGGCGTAATGGACATGCCTCCCTCTTGCGCGAAAGCGCTCCCGCATTCAAGCTATAGCAATAATGAGTCTCCTGCCCGAAAAATTCATAGCTTGGTTTCAAAGTCGAAAGTGGCAGCCCCGCGCCCACCAATTGAAAATGCTGGAGCATGGTTTGGCGGGTGAAAGCGCTTTGCTAATTTCGCCAACCGGCGGCGGCAAAACCCTCGCTGGTTTTTTGCCAACTTTGGTAACCCTCGCAGAACCCCATGACACCAATGGCATTCATACGATCTATGTCTCGCCACTGAAGGCCCTCGCCGTTGATATCGCCCGTAATCTTGATACACCAATTGCGGAAATGGGCCTCCCCATCACCGTCGAAACCCGCACCGGAGACACGCCACATTCCAGACGCCAACGTCAGCGCGAACAACCCCCCGATATTCTCATCACCACACCGGAACAACTTTCGCTGTTGGTGGCTGATGCACATGCGGGCCACCTCCTGCGCAATTTGCAATGCGTCATCCTTGATGAGCTTCATTCCTTGGTCACCTCAAAGCGCGGCGTATTGCTCTCGCTCGCATTGACCCGCATCCGCACGCACGCGCCTGAAGTCAGATTGTCGGGCCTGTCTGCAACTGTCGCTGATCCAGATGCTCTTTGCGCGTGGTTAGCGCCATCGCATCTGCCGCCTGTGCCAATTGTTCTTGGTCACGCTGGTGCGCCACCGCGCATAGAAATTTTGAAATCGGAAGAGCGGGTCCCTTGGTCTGGCCATTCAGCGCGCTATGCTGTTGCCGATGTTTATCAGGCCATCCTAAAAGCCAAAATGACCCTCGTCTTTGTCAATACACGCAGCCAAGCGGAAATCATTTTCCAAGAACTTTGGACCGCCAATGAAGATAATCTACCAATAGCCCTCCATCATGGTTCGCTCGATGTAAGCCAGCGCCGCAAAGTGGAAGCGGCCATGGCGGCCAATAGTTTAAAGGCGGTGGTTGCCACCTCAACACTTGATCTCGGCATTGATTGGGGCGACGTCGACCTCGTCATTCAAATTGGCGCACCAAAGGGCTCAAGCCGCCTGTTGCAGCGCATCGGCCGCGCCAACCATCGCTTGGATGAATCCAGCAATGCCATGCTGGTGCCTTCAAATCGATTTGAGGTTTTGGAGTGCGAAGCGGCGTTGCAAGCAGCCTCTGAAAATGCCCAAGACACAACCTATCCTGCGGTCATGAAGCTTGATGTTTTAGCGCAACATATTTTGGGCCGCGCTGTAGCTGGCCCATTCCGTGCTGATGACCTCTATGCCGAAATCACCTCTGCTTTCACCTATCGCAAACTGAGCCAAACTCTTTTTGATCTCGCCTTGGATTATGTTGCAACCGGCGGCTATGCGCTCAAATCCTATGAACGTTATGCCAAATTGCGGCTAGGCCTTGACGGTCTTTATCGCCTTACTCATCCAAAGTTAGCCCAACAATACCGCCTGAATATTGGAACCATCGTTGAATCTGAAATGCTGAAAGTACGACTTGCCCATGTCAAAACCCGGGCCGGGAAACGCCATGTAACGGGCAGTCGCGTACTTGGCCAATTAGAAGAATATTTTTTGAGCCAACTTGCCATAGGCCACACATTTTTATTCTCTGGCGAGGTTTTGCGCTTCGAGGGGCTCGACGAATTTGGCGCACTCGCAACCCGTGCGCCGGGGCGCGATCCCATGGTGCCCTCATACCAAGGCGGCACATTTCCACTCTCCACATATTTGGCCGAACGTGTCCGGAAAATTTTGGCAACGCCTATGCTCCAACAAAGCCTGCCAACCCAGGTACGCGATTGGCTCTCCACGCAGCGCTGGAAATCAATCCTCCCCAAGGCCAATCAAATGCTGGTGGAAACCTTCCCCCGCGCTGATAAGCACTACCTCGTCTGCTATCCCTTTGAAGGAAGGCTGGCACAACAAACCCTTGGCATGTTACTCACTCGCCGCTTGGAGCGCTGGGGTGCTAAACCATTAGGCTTCGTGGCCTCGGAATATGCGCTCGTGATCTGGACCATGCGCGATCTCTCCCTCATGATTTCATCGGGTAACTTGAGCCTGAATGATTTGTTTGACGAAGACATGCTGGGCGATGATCTTGATGCGTGGTTAGCGGAATCAAACCTGATGAAGCGCACCTTCCGCAATGCCGCAATTATTGGTGGATTGATTGAGCGGCGCATTCCGGGCCATGAGAAAACCGGTCGCCAAGTGACCGTGAATACCGACTTGATTTATGATGCTTTGCGCACCTATCAACCTGATCATTTGCTGTTGCAAGCGGCATGGGATGACGCTGCCGATGGCCTGATTGATGTTCATCGATTAGGCGCAATGCTGAAACGCATCAAAGGCCAAATCATCCACAAAGCATTAGACCAAGTCTCGCCGCTTGCCGTGCCTGTCTTGCTTGAGATTGGCCGCGAATCGATTTACGGCGATGCCCATGATGCACTCCTTGCCGAAGCTGAAGCCGAACTCATCAATGAAGCCACACGGCTTGTCTAAAACCCATGTCATAGCGCTTGGCGGCCTGACGCTGATCCCGGATTTATCCGGAGCACTTTTCATTCCTGATTACAATACATTGGTCATCGCCGATCTCCATTTGGAGCACGGCGCAAGCTTGGCTAGGCGTGGGCTTCACGTTCCCCCCTATGATAGCCGGCAATCCCTCGCGCAATTATCAACAGTGGTAACCACAATAAATCCAAAGCGTTTGATTTTCCTGGGTGATAGTTTTCATGACGCCACCACGGATCAATTCATTGCTGATGCTGATCGCTTGGCATTGACGCAAGTTACACAGTCTCGCGATACGATTTGGATCACCGGCAACCACGATCCGGAAGTGCCATTAACGCTTGGCGGTGAAAGCGCTGACACAGTTCAGCTTGGCCCACTCACATTGCGTCATGAGCCAAAACCCAATCTGGGACATGAATTTGAAATCTCTGGCCACATGCATCCCGGTGCGAC
>JAYUOP010000057.1:0-4648 GCA_043760745.1 Hyphomicrobiales bacterium | reverse complement strand
AACATCAGCCACACTGAGACCGGTCAGCTGAACACTCGTATCTTCATTGGTGGTATAGCCCAATGCGGGTAATGTATTGACAGGCGCATCATTGACGTCTGTCACATTGATTGTCGTAATCGCAGCGACAGAATTTGTCGTCCCATCATTGACAATGACTGTAATGTTGCGGGCAATTGTGCCCGGGTTATCGCCCGTGTTTTCAAATTGAATTTGTTCAATTGCATCAGCATAGATAGCCTTGCTAAATGAGCCAGATAAAACGACCGATGTGTCAGTGCGGGTCCAAGCTATGCCACTGGCCAATGTGCCAGACGCCGCAGAAGAGCCACCGACCAATAAGCGATCAGCCGTTTGCTGATTGGTCAAGTTGATATTAGCAGAAACCATATTGGTTGAATCAGTATCCCAAACCGAACTATCAGTATCTGCGATGGAAACGGCAGGGCCATTTTCAGTGTAATTTGCCGCCCAATCATTTGCAGTTGTATCAGCGGTCGTCGTTGTGGTTACCGTCGTTTTTGTTGACGTGACAACAACGTTATCAATAGCGATGTCATCGACACCAGCGCCTGATGGGCCATTACCATAGTTAAACACGAGACTACCGGAGGCTGTAACTGGAGTACCGAGTGTAATGACAATAGACGATAAAGCGCCAGTTGCTTCATCGGCAACAGAGGCCGTTGTAGATGGTCCTGTTGCGCCATTTGAATAAACCCAAGTTCCATTTAAACCGACCTGATTTAACGTTCCAGCATTTGACGTTGTGAAGGTTGCATAGGTTGTGCCGTTGTAAGAGACTGTCAATGTATTGTCGCCTGGCGAAGTGATGTCATCATTCTGCCAAGCAATACCAAACGAAATACTTGTAATGGCGTCACTGGTTGTGACTGTCGTAATTGTACTCGCAGTCACAGTTGTCACTGAGGTTGACGCTGGAACAGTGAGCGCTTGAGTAATATTCGTGGTGGCACTGGGGCTTTGCACCCAATCCCAACGACCGTCCCCGGCATTCACAACAATAGCATTGTTAACGATCGGGTTGTTTTCAGTCCACGTTGCGCCCGGAGCGGTATTGGCTGTTGCGCCGAATGTGCCACCGGAAACCAGATTGCTGGTCGTTGTGCCACTGCTCGAACCGGACGATGAGCCCGAATTCAGATCAACAATTGGCCGAAGATTGATCGCAATACTGGCTTGTGCAACATTGCTTAGCGCAGAAATCTGGTTTTGGGTTTGAATATTGATATTGCGTGTGGTCTGGACGTTCGATGTTGTGGCAAATTGGATCATCGACAATGCAAGTTGGTAGTCTGCTTCAGTGGCGACGCCAGACAAAGTGATCGCTGTGGTGCCCGACCCTGTTGCCGTAAGACCAGTTGGTAGAGTTCCTGAAATCGTTAGAATGTCGCCGGTTTGCGAATTCGAAATAGCAACTGTCGCTTGGTTAAGATCACCAATGATATTGGTGGCGGTGCGGTCAATGTCGACAATGGCAGTCGCCGTGCCGGTATAAGTGGTTGCAAAGTTATTGCCAGCCGCCGTCGAGTTATTGGCATCAAGATCAAGCGTGTTTGATCCCGTGAAGGCCATATGGTAGCCAAAGCTTATAGCTCCAGAGCCTGAAGTTACATCCCATTGTGCCGCAACAGCTGTATCATGATCAGCGGTAACAATAGTATCAACAAGGTTGCCACCGTTATTCATGCCTGAACCATAGATGTTCGCACTGGCGTAATTATCGACCACACCATGCGACATTTGCAAGCCTGTTTGCGTCTCCGCAATATACAGACTTGAGCCAACGCCGGCACCCGTCCCAATCGTCCCAATGGCACTTATATTGCTTGATACAGCGGTTGAGGTTCCTGTGCCGTTATCTTGGCCACCCAAAAAGACGTCGTTGGCTTGATACCATTTGATCGCAGCGCTGTTTCCAGTTGCTGGCGTAATGGTTACGTTTTGTGTAAAATAGCCCCGCCCGCTGATGTACTGGGTTTGCACTACAGCTTGATAGTCAGTGGATACATTATAGGTGCCACTGGCATTAGCATCCCAATACATGGTGGTGGTAACAACCCACGGATCGGCAACCGTACCAGACCCCGTTAAACTCTGCGGGCCGCCCGAAGTCCATGCTGCTTTGGTTAAGTTTTCCGCACCTTGGTCAGGGCCAATCAACTGTGTTCCAACGGCCATATACATGCCGTTAAAAAGATTAGTGCTTGAGTCAGTGGTGCCTGAGGCATATAATTGATATGAATTTTTATATAAAATTTGAAATTGGCCATCATTGGTCACAAAAATCCGCAACCCGTCGCTGCCAGTCGGGTTCACCCCCCCAGTCGGGTTGATTGTCGTTTGCACCAAGGTGCCCAGCCATGATTCAACTGCCAAACTTTGGGCTTCGATCTCACCAAAATTGCGCTCCAAATTCCAATCGCCACCCAATTCTGCAGCTCCGGTGAGATCGTCCGAAGCAGCAACATCAGCGCTGGTCAACGCACCTAAGAATTGCGCCGCCAAAGCGCCAGTTTCGCCTTCTGCAAAGTTACAGCCGTAAATCAAAATGTCGGCGTTATCAGAAAGCACGTCGCGCAAGCTCGAAAGCTCATCGGCATATTGCCCAACCATGGTTTGCAAGTTCAGGCTGCCGGATCCAAGTTGCAATTGGCCAGCTGCACCATGAGAAATGATATGAATAGCTTCAACGTCACGCATGCCCGAAAGGGCAGCTGCAATTTGCTCAACACCATCAATACTGCTGTCGAGAATAAAGATTTCGTATTCACCTTCCAAGCCATTGAGAACTTCTGCATAATTCTCAACTGCGGTATCAACGAAAACGACTTGCTTGGGCGACGGTTGTGAATCGACATTTGCAAGACCGGAAATCAAAACGTCATAATTGTCTGATGCGCTGTCAAGGTTTTCAGGTGTGGATTGATCTGCCCCGTCAATGACCTCATCGAGCGTGGTTAAAGCTGCTGCATCAAAGGCAATGCGCTGCTCCAATCGCAGAAGCATATTGCGATATTGGTCAAGTTCGGAGCTCGCTGGAGCACCCGAAGCAGGATTTTTCGGCGCAGTTTTCTTTGATTTGAACATGTTTCGACTCGCAATGCAGCAGCATCCGGCAGAATCCGGGCGTTATTGCCATTACTGAGACCACGTCCCTAACAAATGGTTAACCAACTCCATCGCAGATTCCAATTTTTACACCGAACGCAATCAATGGTTTAATAACAATTAACCACTCATTCATGAATTGAATTAAATGCAACCAACGATTAAGTTGGCATTAACCATAATCGGCGAAGAGCTTGAACGGCAAATATGGTTAACAAGAATTTTCAAAACTTGCGAATCAACCTCCATTCTTGGCAAAGATGAGAGTGGTCTAAAAATGTTTATGGTGTTCTAGGCCTCTTCGAAGAGCGTAATTAAGGAAATATGTCTTGAAATATGTTTTGGCGACATCTGCATTGTTAACAGTCCTTTTGACTGGCTGCGCAATCAAGCCGGAACCCTATTCCTATTCAGAGCAACTGCAATTTGGTCAAGACCGCTTGGCCCGCGTGGTTGCAGATCAAGAGCCTGTCACCAACGCCATTGATCTCTATGAGGCGATGGCCCGCGCGATCAAGTACAATTTGGATGCCCGCGTCGAGCTTATGGAAGAAGCATTGCGCTTGCGAGAACTGAACCTCGCTCATCATGATTTATTGCCACGGCTGGTTTCTTCGAGTGGCTATGCCGGCCGCACCGATGTTGATGGCTCATCGTCCTCTACCAGAGATGATGCAATCTTCACCTCCGATTTGAAGCTTTCTTGGAATGTCCTCGATTTTGGCTTGTCTTATGTCAGAGCGCGGCAAACAGCTGACAAGGTTTTGATCCAAGAAGAAACCAAGCGCAAAATTATCAATCTCACCATACAAGATGTGCGCACCGCTTATTGGCGCGCTGTAAGTTATGATCGCCTTGTGCACCGCATGCGGGCTTTAGAAGGGCGCGTGATCAAAGCTTTGCGCGATACCAGAGCGCTTGCGGATAGCGGCAATACCTCCCCCATCGCGGCACTATCTTATGAACGCGAACTCATTCAAATTCAACGCGAGCTCGAATTGCTGGAAGGCCAATTGCATATGGCCAAAACCCAGCTTGCTGCTCTGATGAACGTGGCACCTGAAACCAAATTCTCGCTCGTCATTCCAGCCAAACGCCCGCGCAACTTGAATATTGCGGGCTCTTATCAAGAGCTTTATACAACAGCTTTGCAAAACCGTCCAGAAATGCGCGAAATTGCTTATCAGCTGCGCGTAAATGACCGCGAGCTTAACGCGCAACTCCTTTCACTCCTACCCGGCTTGCAACTCTATGCTGGCGCCAATTACGACGGCAATGATTACATCGCAAACAGCAGTTGGTTGGATTGGGGCGCTAAGGCAAGCTGGAACCTGATGCGGGTATTCTCCTTGCCTGCTACGAAGGCCAAAGTCGATGCGCAAGGAACTCTTCTTGATACGCGCTCACTTTCAGTGGCCATGGCCGTGATGACGCAAGTACACGTGAGCCGCGCCCGCTACATGCATGTTTCAAAGGAATTCAAAACGGCATCTGCCTTAGCGAATGTGCAAGCCAA